>NZ_CP065511.1:5075000-5336205 GCF_022811925.1 Cytobacillus oceanisediminis
TCAGCATATCATCGACGGTTTCGCCCTTTTGGTAGCGGGCTTTGAATTCTTCCGTTTTCTCGCGCAGCTGCTGGTCCGATAATTTTTCCATATCAGATGCAAGTACTTCAATTTGTTCTGCCATTTTGGTGAGACGTTTTATTTCGCGTTTATTTTGATCAAACACTTTATTTAAAATCCCAAGCATAAAAACGCTCCTTTATGTTGGATATGACAGCACAAGTGCCTTGTTGATAGCTCAAGGCGCAGGAACTATGCATATCTAATTTCAAAGTCTATTTAAGCATAGGTAGTTAAAGATTCGCTTCTTTTCGGCGGAATCCTCCCATGAAAATTCACATTATTTCTTATTTATATTACCACTTTGGGAGGGGGGTGACAACTTATGCCACATGCGAGCTATTCCAGATCTTTAATTTGCTGATAGTCTGGTTTCGGTAAATATACTCTACCTTTTTTTGAACCGGAAGTCGGCAGTTTACTTGCTGAGAGAAGTTTTTTTGCTATATCTCCTGAAGAAATGTGAAAAAAACTGCAGATTTGTCCATTATTCAATGGAGAATCATTGTTTAGGAGGAATAAGTCCATAAGGGCTGGAATGTGAGCATTCTTATCTTTGGTTTGGCAATTAGTGCAAAACCATGTTCCATAATGGCGTTTCATTGGATAAAAAGAGCAAACTTTGCAGATAACCCCTGTTTGTATATCAGATTTTGAGATTTCATAATGTTTTAGGATATCAAAATTTTTTTGGGTATGTTCTTTTAGAAGAGAGCGGGAGATTTTCTTCATATCTTTTGGAGATAGGACTTCTTTTTTATGGGCGGACTTTATTTTCTCAATACTTTTCAGAAGGAATTGAACATGAAGAACTCTTTGGAGCATTTTCGCGTGGCCTGGAGCGGTTTTAAGAATGGTAGAGGGTTTGCTGATGATGATGAAAAACTCAATCGGGATATTGATATTGCATTTCAATAGCCATTTTTTCATTTCAGAACATTGTACTCTGGCTTGCTCTATCGGATTTGGATAGCCTTTGACTTCACCCTTGCTATTTGTTTGGATTAGTTGATTGAAGTCAGGATCGAAATATAAGGTTCCGCCATAGTTTTTCACTTCTAAAATTAATGCAAATGCTGAATTTAAGATAAGCGTGTCAATCTGGAAAAAATGTTTTCCGCTTGAGAGACGAAGATCATGGAAGATTAAGAACTCTTTTTCCGGCAGTTTGCTTAAGTGGAAGTCAATTGCCTGCTCACCTTTATAACCTGCTAATCTCCTGGTTTGATCTGATTCGATAACTAACCGCTTTGGATGATTTTTCGCAATTCTCTTCAGCAATGCGTGATTTTTTTGTATTCGGATGGGTATAAATCGTTCTTTTTCAATCAAAAGCAGCACCCCTTTTTAAATTTAAAGATAGAATTCGTTTGCGGATGCAAATTTTCCTGCTTTCTTGATTCATTTTCATTGTCGAAAAGATATATCAGTCACTTTGCCAGGTTTATCGGTCAAAATTTTAATTTATCGGTTACTTTCTTGATATATCGGTCAGTTTTCCGTTTTATCGGTCAGTTTTACAATATATCGGTTAGTCCGCGCCAGATCGACATTCACGCAAAATAAAAATAGAGAGCAAAAATGCTCTCCGTTTTATGAATTCGACGATTCAATCAGTTCACTAATGGTTTTCTCAACTGCGTCATAAATTTCACCATAATAAGTAGAGACACGGTTCGCATTGATGCCGTATATCTCTCCGAATTCCTTCTGAGTGAGATTTTCCTTTGTTGGCGCTATTGTGCTCACAAGGTATCGGAGACCCGCAACATAGTTATCAGGCTTTTTGACCTGTTTGCCGGTTTTCGTCAGATACTCCATCCAGAGTGAGATCCCCATGCCGATCAGCCATGGTTCTTCCCCAGCTTTGATCATGTCGACACGGAACATATCCGCAACCAGCTCTGCACCCTTGCTTGGCCAATCGAAATTATCAATAGTTGGCACTGCTAATGATTTGGGTGTGTCATTCATGAGGTCAACAAAGTATTCAGCCAGGTATTCTTCAGGATCATCGTATTTTGCATCTTCGAAGGAATACTGAATATAGTCTGAAAACTGCGCAGCATTTTCTCCTGGCAGATCGAAAATGGCCGGAAACGCTACATACTCTTCCCCATAAGGAAGAAGCATGGCAAAGGCAAAGTTTCCTTCATTAACCTCCATATTACCAAATAGGGAGATATGGTAAACCTTCCCGGTCAGGCAATCTTTAATGGCTGCTTTATCTTCAGTCACTTCGGTCAGTATTCCAGCTGCCGCTTTGCTGTCTTCCCACGATTTTAAAATGTTTTTTAAGCGCGGACGAGCAACGGCCGGTAATTTCGCATGAATGAACTCATCCATAATGGAGTCCATATCTTCCAGCGTTCCAAAAAGAATGTACCAAAAAGAGTGCACAAATTCATAGAACTCTTTTTCCTCTGGTTCAATGTCTTCAAGGATATCCAGAAGATCCATGAAATCTTCTTTCATGTCATCTGCAAAATGAGTAAGCGCATAGGCCCTTACTTCCTTTTGAAGCTCAAGAACTTCGTGATTTAAAACATCCTTAATTGAAACAGCATCTTTGCTGCCGCAGCACTTTTTATATTTTTTTCCGCTCCCGCATGGGCACGGTTCGTTTCTGCTTACTTTTACTGTTGACATCTTATAAATCTCTCCTACCAAATTCGTTTAACTCTATTATCCTAACATTTATCAGCAGTTTAGGCATTAATCAAGCGGATTTTAACATTGGGCAGGTTAAGGAAGCTGAAATTGCGTGCTTTTTTGAATTGGGTTAGCTGATTTCGGTCACTTCATCAGTTTTATCGGTCAGTTCGCGTACTATCAGCTTCCTGCGGTCTCATAGAAAAAAAAAACGGATAGCCCAATCCCCTCTCCGTTTTTTTCGTTTATTTAACCTAAAACAAGCCCCCCGTAAACGAGCGCTCCTGCGATAACATAAGCCGGATGAACTTTAAGCCTTTCCATTAGGAAAAAGCTAAGCAGTCCGATGAAAAGTGTCTGCCATATTCCGACGCCTTCATAAGCTGAGAAAAAGAAATCATACGTCATGATGCCAAGCAATACGGCGATGACTGGGCGGATATAGGTAGTCATCCGCTTGACGCGCGGTGATTCCTTATACTTCATAAGAAATCCGAGCAGTGTAATCATCAGTATCAGTGATGGAGCTACGGTTGCAAATACCCCCACGATTGCTCCGAGGATTCCTCCCTGTTCATAGCCAATATAGCCGGCCATTTTCGTTGCAATCGGGCCGGGCAGCGCATTGCCCATTGCCAGCATTTCACTGAATTCGTTTGTTGTGAGCCATCCATAATGATCGACCACTTCATTCTCAACTAACGGAATGGATGCTGGTCCCCCGCCGTATCCAAGAATCCCCGGAATGAAGAATGCCAAGAATATCTGAGCGTAGATCATGCGAGATTCCTCTCCTTTTTCGCTTCGTTTTTTTCAGATTTATCCTTTTTCAGGAGAGCGGCTGCCAGCAAAACAAAAATGATGATAGCCGGATGGATATTCACAAATTCCAGAAGTACCAGGCTTGCCGCAACAAAAAGCAATGTCCAGCCCCAGCCGAGTGATGATTTCGTAGACTTTTTAACGAAGTCCCAAGTCAATGTTGCCAGCATCACTGCCACAACTGGAATAACTGCCTGGGTCATGCCTGTTACCCAAGGCTGGTCTTTAAATGTATTTAACGCTGTAAGAAGAATAATCATAATAACAATAGTTGGAACCATCGTTGCCACTAACGCATTAACCATGCCCAGAATGCCGCCAACACGATAGCCGATATAGCCGGCCATTTTTGTTGCAATCGGGCCAGGGAGTGCGTTGCCCAGCGCAAGAACATCACCGAATTCATCCGTATCCATCCATTTATATTTATCAACAACTTCTTTATGGACAAGCGGAATGGATGACGGGCCGCCTCCATATCCCAGAATGCCCACTCGGAAAAAAGCCATAAAGATGTCAGCCTGCTTCATGATGCCATCACCTCTTTTCAATTTAAACGTACTCCACTCTGGCAAAAGCAGGTGAAGGAGCGGCCATTTTTTCCGCTCCTCAGTACCTTTTATATGGTTATTTTACTCTTATATGCGTGCTGCTTCCTCATTTTTTATTACCAGGCGGCGATTGATCCGTCTGTGCGTGCTTCCGTTCCGCCCATAAGCACGCCTGTTTTTGGGTCTCGCCAGATAATCTGACCGCGGCCGAATCCGCCGGTATCAACAGTTACCTCGATTTGATGGCCTTTGCGCACCAAAGCCTGGGCAATATGATTAGGGAAGTGCGGCTCCACCTGGACCTTTTTTCCTTCAATCCATTGCCATCTTGGCGCATCAAGGGCTGCCTGCGGATTCAAATGGAAATCCACTGTATTCATGACCACTTGCATATGCCCCTGCGGCTGCATATAGCCTCCCATCACACCGAACGGTCCAACTGCTTTGCCGTCTTTTGTCAGGAATCCTGGGATAATTGTGTGGTATGTTTTCTTGCCGGGCTTCAGTGCATTATGGTGCTCCGGATCAAGAGAGAAGTCGTGCCCGCGATTCTGAAGGGCAATTCCTGTTCCAGGAACGACGAGACCAGATCCAAAGCCCATATAGTTGCTTTGGATGAAGGAAACCATATTGCCTTCGCTGTCGGCTGTCGCCAGATAAACAGTACCTCCGCGCGGCAGCTGGTAAGGCTCAGGTGTCAGAGCTTCGCCCGCAATCTCGCTGCGGCGGGATTCGCCGTACTCCTCCGAGAGCAATTCTTCAACTGTCACTCTCATTTCCGCAGGATCCGTAATAAATGCCTTGCCATCAGTAAAAGCTAACTTCATCGCTTCAATTTGTTTGTGATATGTATCCACCGTGTCTTTATCGCGGAATTCAAAGCCTTTTGCGATATTTAAGCCTAAAAGAGCGACTAGACCCTGGCCATTCGGCGGGATTTCCCAGACATCATATCCGCGGTAATGAACTTTGATGGGGTCAACCCATTCCGCCTTGTAATCTGCGAGGTCTTCTTTGGATAGAAATGCATTGTATTTTTTTGAAAAAGCATCGATTTTTTCAGCAATTTCCCCGCGGTAAAAGCTTTCGCCGTCTGTTTCGCCAATTCCTCTTAAAGTGGCAGCATGCCCTTCAGAGCGCCAGATCTCGCCAATTTCAGGAGCCTTTCCATCCGGAGCAAAGGTTTCAAACCAATGCTGGAATTCGTCATCCGCCAGACTCTGCTTAAACTTTTTATAAGCATACTGCCAGTACTTGCCGAGTATCGGTGTTAAAGGATATCCTTTTTCAGCGTAATCAATTGCGGGCTGAAGGACATCTTTTAACGGAAGTCTGCCGAAACGTTTGGAAAGCTCAGCCCACGCAGATGGAGCACCAGGCACCGTAACCGGCATCCAGCCGTGCGTTGGCATTTTTTCGATGCCTCTTTCCTTTAATGCTTCTATGGAAATGGACTTGGGAGCAGGGCCGCTTGCATTCAATCCATGCAGTTCCCCTTTCGTCCAGACGAGTGCAAATGCATCGCCGCCGATTCCGTTTGATGTTGGTTCAACCACGGTAAGAGCAGCTGCTGTGGCAATCGCTGCATCAATGGCATTCCCGCCTTTTTTCATCATATCTAATCCAGCCTGTGCTGCAAGCGGCTGGGAAGTAGCCACCATGCCGTTATTCGCCATGACGGTCGTTCTCTGTGATGTGTATGGGTGGTTGTGGAAATCAATGTTCATGAAGTTCACCTCTGTAGTAAAGTGTTAAAATAGTTAATTCTGATTATAACAAATTATTTAAAAATTATGTTAGTGTTTATTTCGGAAAACTAAATGAATGCAAAAATGAATCTTATTGACAAAATCCGAAACATACCATATGATTTACCTATAAATTGAATAGTTTCTCCTAAAGGGGAGTAGCTTTTACAGCAGAGTCGTCATTACGGAGCAAATGCTCTCGGCTTTGTTGGCAATCTAAACAATTGTTAGCAAGACCTTTACCAAATTCGGTAGAGGTTTTTATTTATGGGCCTTTACCACCGCGGTAAAGGCCCTTTTTGTATACAGGCCCGCACCGCCACACGTTTTACTTTATAAAATGGAGGAATAGGTAGAAGGAAAATTACTTGAAACTTTATCATAATTAGCACGTAAAGAAGGAAACAGCAAAACTATGGTGTGAGCGAGCAGCTCCCCCCTATAAAAATTAGAGGAGAGATTTTTGTTGATTTTACGAAAATATATGTCAATGCTTGGAATTGGTTCTGCGAAAATTGATCTGCAGCTGCCAAAGCTTCAATATACGCCGGGAGAAAATGTGAGCGGAATCTTCCTGATTGAAGGAGGAACGATTGATCAGCAGATTAAGCGGATTGAGTGTGACCTGGTCATGGCGTCGCCTGACGAAGAAAAGGAGGAAGTGATCGGAACATCGACCATTCTGTCCACTAAAGTCATTGAATCAGAAGAGACCAACAAAATGGACTTTAACTTCCAATTGCCTGAAGACATTCCCTGCTCTGCACCTGACCGGATTTTTCAATTTAAAACAAGGCTGATTTTTAACGAAGGCGTCAAAAGCGCCGACCTGGATAAAATCACGATTATCCGATAACCAATCCTAAGGAGGAAGAAACGAGTGTAACTATCCCCTCTTAACCTATAAAAATTTTAATAAGAGGAGATTCATACCTAATTGAACACTTTGCAAAAGTGGCTAATTCTATTTACTTTTTGAAGCATACTTGAAACAAGCTATCTATCAGCTGCCACACTTGAGGTGAAAAATCCGCCGCGTATTCAGGTGTCAGCTCCCATTCAACGAATGAACTAGAAAAAGGTGAACTAAATGAAGTTTCTCAAACGCATCAAATTTGTATTAAAATTTTGGAAGTTCCTGCCCTTCCTGAGGGATTACTTTCTCTCACGGGAAGTATCAGCCGGCAAAAAGCTGTTCCCTGTTGCGGCCGGATTTCTTTATATCCTTCTGCCGCTCGACCTTGTGCCAGACTTCCTGTCGATCTTCGGATTTACGGATGATATTGTGATTACATCGTTTGTCCTTCAGCAGATGGTGAAGATGGCTCCGGAGTCATTGAAGGAAAAGTATAAGGTGCTGGAGGAATGAATGGATGACTGCTGCTGCCCGGACTGCGCTTAAGATTGAGAAACCTATTAAAAATTCAAAAACAGTTTGTTTAAAATAAATTCAGTCGAAACCCCCGTCCGCTAAATCGAACGGGGGTTTCTGGTTCATGTCGGCCACCCTGCTTCCAGAGCTTTTCCTGTTTCTGAAAGGGTCCTTAATGCGGCTCCAAATATAGAATTTTTGCTTCAAAATAGAGAACTTGAATGAATTTTTTTGTATTGATTCGAGTTGGGGAGTGTGATGGTTTTGAATCATGCTTTAAATCTGTCATCTTTTGCCTGACACTTGTAAAATCAAAGAATTTGGACGCGTAGCTTTCAAACTTCAGGTTTGAAAAATCGGTAAGACCAAGTGAAGCCAAATGATTCAAGGAGTGGTAAATCGCTCTGCGCACCCGTTGTTCAGATGCTTTGATCTCTTTTTTTAATTCCTGCTCTGTCAGTGATGCGCCTAGTTTTTGTTTTGCAAGATTCAGAAAGATCTCTTTAAGGGGTGGAAATCCTTTTTCAAGCATATGATCCTGTTCATATTGATCTAAAAAATCAAGCATATCCAGTAAATCTTTACTCCCGTTTTCACCCGCTATTCCCAGTTCGGACAAAAGAAACTGACCGGAAACTCTTATATTTTTTTTGTTATGCGGCAGGTCATGCTGCTCCTGAACCTGATCGAAAGACAACACATTATGCAGTGATTTTTGAATATCTTGAATCGATCTTTCTAATCGTATACGTTCAATCACCTTCCTGATGACTGTAATGACCTCAATCCTGTTGATCGGTTTTGTTATATAGTATTCAATGCCCAGTGCATAGGCTTCACCTATTAATTCTTTTGATTCCACTTGTGAAATCATGATCATTTTCCCCTTGAATGTCGGCTTAATTTGACGTATCGTCTCGATTCCGTCCCGAATCGGCATTAACAAATCAATTAATAAAATATCGACGTTTTTCAATGACAGCATCGGCCCATTCAGCAATGACCCGTCTTCAGCTTCCCCGGCTACCTCGCCAAGATCCTCATCTTCAATGATTTGGGAGAGTATTGATCGAACTGCTTCATCATCGTCTGTTATATAAAAAAGCATCACAATCACCCTTTATCAACTAATTGAATAACTGGTAAGCGGATAATAAAAATCAGCCCTCTTCCTCCTGGCCCTTCATGGAAGGTGATGTCCCCATCAAGCTGTTCGACAATTTCCTTTACATAGGAGAGCCCAATCCCCGTTGATGGGTTGCCGGCATGATCATATTTGGTTGTAAATCCTGGCTTGAATAATAAAGATTTATGCTTAGGTGAAATTCCTGGGCCATCATCGCTAATCCAGAATTCAACCGAATGACCATGCCTGCCGATACCAATAGCGATCCTTCCCTTATTTTCAATCGCTTCCGCCGCGTTTGCGACGACATTATTGATAATCGATAGGACGGTGAAAACATGGTAATGAGGATGCGCCTGTTTAACCGTTTTCACGAAAAGAATTTCTTTTCCTAATAAATCAGCATATTTCTCATTTGCCCGCACGATGATATTCACCAGTTCATGCACGTCCATATAATCGGCGATGCTTTTATCCGAAATGAGTTTTGAAAGGCCAGAAAAAATACGCTGGTTATCTTTTTTCACTTCATGTACTTCACCAGCGATTTCCAAAGCTTTTTGGCGATATTCCCCAACCGGGACAGAAACCTGTTTATCAATCCAGTGGTTTAAACTTTTGTATAAATCATATGATTTTTTCGTGATATTCTCAGTATTTTTCAGTGTCTTTTTTAAATAGACCGATTCCTCATAGAGATTGGATATGAGCATCAGCATTTGTTCATTCTGCTTCCGGATTTCCCTTTCCCTAGACTGTGCCTCATACAGACTCAGCATATTGAAAAAGCTTATAACAATAAAGCTGTGCGACACCGCGATGACCATAATTCCGTTAAGCGCCGCTGCTGTTATAGTTGTTTCCAATAGATAATATTGCGCGATCAGTTCCGCCAAGTCGGCCAAGACTTCAATTGGAATACCCAGTAATCCGATGATCAGGGGCCGATTGTAAAAACGTCTGATTTTTGCTGCATAAACGAGACAAGAAAAAATGAAATAAAAGAAAAAACTGGCGATATGGGCTTGAAAGGAGGAGATCCAATCAAAATGATCGAGGACAGTCAAGTCTATTAATATACGAAATCCAACAACCGCGGCAGCAGTCAAAAAACCCGGCAGAACCGCTGGCATTTTTCGGAACAGCAATAAAAAAAAGAAGAAAGCAGGTGCTCCAAAGCTGATCCGAAATGTTTGATTAAAAGGATAAAAGTTCAATTCACCTGCCAATGGCACGATCATCACCATGAGGGCCAGCATATATATTTCATTTTTTACAATAAAACGGCTATTCAAAAATCAACACTTCCCCTTTTCGCTGAAAATCAGTATACATTCCCATCGGCATCTATACAATGTTTTTTTGTATGCAATCTATTTAATTTACAAAATTTAAAGAACTTTTTGTCGTTTATGGTCTGATTCTGTAGTTTGGAATATAACATAATCAGAACAAAGGTGGAAGCGTTTCCAAACATTATAAATTATCAGAACACTAAAAAAAATCTGGTTTTCCATAGTTAATGTAAAGCCAGAGCGGCTACGGCCATTCATATACCAGCAAAAAATAGATAGATTTTTACATGTCATAGCTCTTCCACATCCTTTTCATCGGAACAATATGATAGAAAGAGAGGATAAACCTTGATATTCGAAATGATAATGAATAAGGAAACCCAGCCTCCAGGCAGTCTGCAGATGGATGGCCTCAATGAATGGGTCGCTTATTACCGTTCTTTTGCAGCTGAAGGAAAATGTGCAGCCTATATTCCTGCTCTGGCAAAGACCAATCCGTCAGAGTTGGGCATTTGCATCATCGATCCTGATGGAACGGTTATAAAATTAGGAGATTGGAATGTCTTTTTTACATTACAAAGTATCTCAAAAGTAATTAGTTTTATGGCCGCATGCATTGGCCGCAGTATTTCTTATGTATTAGAAAGAGTGGATGTTGAACCGACTGGAGACCCCTTCAACTCGATTATCCGCTTAGAAATGCATAAACCGGGAAAGCCTTTTAATCCCATGATTAATGCTGGAGCCATTACAGTATCCTCCCTTCTGCCCGGAGAATCGCCGCAGTATAAAATAGATTTTTTAATAAAATTACTGGAAAACATGCTGGGAAAACGGCCGGCAATTAATGAAGAAGTGTTTCGATCCGAATGGAAAACGGCTCATCGGAATCGGGCATTAGCCTATTATTTAAAAGAAACGGGCTTTTTAGAATTAGAGGTCGAGGAAGCTTTAGAGGTTTACTTAAAGCAGTGTTCCATCGAGGTCAACACAGAAGACATCGCTATGATCGGGTTAATTCTGGCCCATGACGGCTTCCATCCAATCCGCAAAGAACAACTGATTCCTAAAGAAGTGGCCCGATTAACCAAAAGCTTAATGCTTACGTGCGGAATGTACAATTCTTCAGGCAAATTTGCCGCATTCGTCGGAATACCGGCAAAGAGCGGCGTTTCCGGAGGCATAATGGCACTCGTCCCTCCAAGAAATCGGCAGGAAGTACCGTTTCAGGCTGGATGTGGAATTGGGATTTACGGTCCGGCTATCGATGAATACGGAAATAGTCTGGCAGGCGTCATGTTATTGAGGCATATGGCTAAAAAATGGGATTTAAGCATTTTTTAAAATGGGACATTTAGCAGCAACATATTTTTCTAGAGCTCTTGGGTACGCTTCGCAGTTTGCTGCTTTTTATGGCAATGAAGCAATTTTATATTTGGCATTAGATAGAAAATATTAAAGGAAATAGGTGGATTAAATTTATGAAGGAACTAATCAACTGGCTGACTGCGGACTTTAGCAATTTTCTTTGGAGTTATGTGCTCATTATCATGCTGATCGGTCTCGGGCTTTATTTTACTGTCCGGACGAAGTTTGTCCAATTTCGCATGATCGGTGAAATGTTCCGGCTATTGGGTGAAGGGGCGGTAAAAAAGAAAGGTATCTCATCCTTCCAGGCATTTTGTATCAGCACCGCTTCCCGTGTAGGCACAGGCAATCTCGCAGGTGTGGCCATAGCGATTTCTCTCGGCGGGCCTGGAGCGGTTTTTTGGATGTGGTTAATTGCCCTTATCGGGTCCGCATCCGCCTTTGTTGAATCGACATTAGCCCAAATTTATAAGGTAAAAGATAAAAAAACAGGGACATTCCGCGGCGGTCCGGCTTATTATATGGAAAAAGCTTTGAATGCCCGCTGGATGGGCGTTCTATTTGCAATTATGGTCAGTGTCACATTCGGACTTGCTTTTAACTCCGTTCAAGCAAATACGATTACTAATGCGTTTCATCATGCGTTTGGTTTTGATATGCATTGGACAGGTCTTGGGATTACAGCCTTTACAGCCTTCATCATTTTCGGCGGGATTAAACGTATTGCCAAAGCAGCTGAATGGATGGTACCCCCCATGGCCGGTATGTACATCCTTTTAGCTGCTTACGTAATGGCCAAGAATTTTGGAGAGCTTCCTCAAGTATTCTCCCTTATTTTCCAAAATGCTTTCGGATTAAATGAAGCGGTTGGCGGCGGAGTCGGAGCGGCCATGATGCTGGGAATCAAAAGGGGCCTCTTTTCAAACGAAGCCGGCATGGGAAGTGCCCCGAATGCTGCAGCCACTGCAGATGTAAGCCATCCTGTAAAGCAGGGCCTCATCCAGTCACTTGGCGTATTCGTTGATACACTGGTCATTTGCAGCTGTACAGCATTTATCATTTTATTATCGGGTGTTTATACATCCGCTGAATCTAACGGCATCGTTCTGACTCAATCCGCTTTAAATGCCGAAATCGGGCCATGGGCAGCGATTTTTATCGCCATTCTTATTTTGATGTTCGCATTTAGTTCAATTGTCGGCAATTACTACTATGGTGAATCAAACATTTCATTTATAAAGTCAGGAAAAGTTTGGCTAAACCTATACCGTCTTGCCGTAATTGGGATGGTAGCGTTTGGTTCTCTGGCTTCACTTGACACAGTATGGAGCCTGGCTGATGTCTTTATGGGCATTATGGCTGTAATTAACCTGGTTGCGATAGCTTTGTTGGGGAAAATCGCTTTTGCTGCTTTAAATGATTATCGGAAGCAGAAACAAGCAGGAAAAAATCCAGTGTTTTCTGTTTCCAATATCGAGGGTCTCAAGAATGTGGAATGCTGGGAAGCAGATGAAGAGCCAGCATTAAAAAAGGAAGCATAAGATATTGCTATCAACAACCAAAATGCACTACATAAAAATGGAAACGATTATCTTGAAAGGTGGAAAATTTCCTTGTGGATCATTACGATTCATTCAAAAAACAACATTAAAATGTATGAGTTTAACAATGAAAAAGAAGCAAAAGAAACATTCGAGAAAATCAAAGGGTGTAAATTCCTAACCGAAGTGATTTAATTTGTCAGGTAGGCAGTCCCGGTTTTCCGCTTATTAAAAGAGACTGGTTCAAAAAGGGCGTTGAATGACGACCTTTTTGAGCCAGCTTTTTATTTTTGAGAGCATTTTTCCCTCGTTTTTGAAGAATTATAATTTTTTATTTTTTCCATTACAAAAAGACGGTGCTTCTAAAGTGATACTTTTTAGGTATCACTTTTTTTATTCCCTTCAATCCCCTCGATTAAGGTCTGACTTCAGACTAAAAACCTCCTCATTTCAGCCGATATAAACTAAGGCTAAATCTTACAACACGGAGGTTCACCTTGAAAAAACTACTATCTATTCTACTTATTCTCACATTGCTTTTATCAGCCTGCTCAGCAGCTGATCAAAGCGGAACGAAAAATAAAGAATATAAAATTGGCATTCTATTATCCGACACAGGACTTGGAGATGAGTCTTTCAACGACTCTGCCTTCCGGGGCCTGGAAAAAGCGCGTGATGAGCTTGGCATTCTGTTTGATTACAAAGAAGCCCCGGACGGAAATTTTGAAAAGCCGCTTGAAGAGCTTGTCAAAGAAGATCATGACCTGATCATCGGACTGGGTTTCACAGCACAGGAAGCACTTGAAAAAACGGCGGAGAAATATCCGGAAAAGCAATTTTTGCTGATTGATGCTGTTTCCGAGCTTGATAATGTGGTCTCACTTACTTTTAAGGAGCATGAAGGCAGCTTCCTTGTCGGGATGCTCGCTGCCATGACAAGCAAAACAGGCAAGCTGGGATTTATCGGCGGTGTTGATGTGCCTGTGATCCACCATTTTGAAAATGGATTTATTCAAGGTGCCAAGCACTTCAATCCGAAAATAAAAGTATTAACAGAATACGCCGGAACTTTTGGGGATGCTGCTCTCGGTGAAAAAATGGCCGAGAAGCAAATTGCTGAAGGTGCTGATTTTATCTACCCAGCTGCCGGATTCACCGGTTTTGGCGCACTGAAAAAAGCGGAAGAAAAAGGCGTGCTTGCCGGCGGTGTCGATTCCGACCAGTATTTTGTTGCGGAAAAAGCCGTTGCCACATCGATGGTCAAAAACATCGATATTGCTGTTTTTAACTTGGCGAAGGAATTGACGGAAAACGAAAAAATCGAAGCTTCCTCCTATGAATGGGGACTGGCAGAAAACGGTGTCGGCCTATCTGAAATCCGGGTCGTTTCCTTAACAGAGGAGCAGCAAGCTGCATTAAAAAAAGCAACTAAAGACATAATCGATGGAAAAATCACAGTAACAGCTGAATAAAGGAGCATCCAAGATGACATTACGAAACCGCCTTATTATTGTCACGCTGATCCCGCTCGTACTGTCGGTCAGCATGATAGGCTTTATCATATACCAGACATTAAACATTCAAAGCTCTGCTAAGAATGATGTGGAACTTCTTCTGAAAGTGAAGGACCTGGAGCAAAGCCTGGTGGTGACAAGCCAGTCGCTTGCCAATTATACCTACAATTCAAGTGACGCCAACAAGGACCAGGCACTAACCATGATGACAGAAGTTCAGGAAAACCTGGCTTCCCTCTCTTCGGTTGCCTCAGTTCCCGGGCATAAAAAAATCATCGGCAGCATTGAAGGAAAATATGCAGAGCTATCAGAAGTTTCAACTGAAGCCTTCAACAAGGGAAACAAAGCCGAAATCAAGCGCCAGAGCATAAGAATATCCGGCATTTTAAATGATATGCACCTTTTAAAAAAGCGCACAAATGAATGGTATGAAGGCATTCTTCAGGAAACCAGCCAGAAAATTGCCTTTATCACGAATTCCTCCCTCATAGGAAGCGTGCTGCTTGTTCTGTTATCGGCTGTATTCTCATGGATGGCTGCCAGAAAGATTACAAAACCAATCAATGCGATTGTTGAAAAAGCAGAGAAAATTTCAGAAGGAGATTTAACAGCAGACTTATCACAGCTTTCATTCAAAGAAAACAGCCGCTATGAAGTGGATAAACTTTCGGAAGCTTTCTCAAAAATGGTTGTGAATCTAAAAGGAACCGTGCAATCCATTGAAGAGGTCAGCCAGAATGTAAAAGGATTTGCCGAGGATGTGGCTTCCTATATGCACAGCTTAAATGAAAGCAGCAGTCAGGTAGCCGTTTCGACGGATGAATTGGCGAGAGGAAGTCAGGCCATCTCTGAAGACGTTCAGGCTACCGCTGAATTAATGAGCGTAATGGGAGAGCAGTTCTCCGCTGTCCATCAGTCCAGTGCACAAAGTGCTACGCAAAGCACCCAGGCATTGGAATCCGTCAATCATGGCAGAGTGTCCTTAGAAAAACAAATGAAACTTGCTGATGAGATCTCCAGTTCGTCTAATCATATTAGAAGTTCAGTCAGTGAATTTGCCCAGTTCACCAAGGAAATTGAAGGGGCAGCTAACACGGTTAAAGATATCGCCGATCAGACCAATCTGCTTGCATTAAACGCAGCAATCGAAGCAGCCCGTGCCGGTGAAGCCGGGAAAGGATTTGCGGTTGTGGCAGAAGAAGTACGGAAGCTCGCCGATTCTTCTTCTAAAGCAACCGATCTGATTGCCTCAATGGTCAGCAATATCCAAAATGGCATCAGCAATATTTACAATGCCACCGAACAGGGACACACCCTTTCAAAAGAGCAATCCCAATCGATGAGCGAGACAGAACAGGTCTTTGAAACCATTTCCGGGCATGTATCCGGTATTCACAGCCATCTGGAAAAATTGGTTGAAGATATGAAGACCTCCAGCGATATGAGTCAGCAGGTCATTAGCGCTGTAGAAAACATTTCAGCGGTAACCGAAGAAACGGCTGCTGGGACTGAGGAAATCTCAGCTTCTACGGAGGAACAGCTTCGCGCGTTTGAGCAGGTTATGGTGAAAGTGGAGCAGCTGAAGGAAATGACTGAGGTTATGGAAAGGGAATTAGAGAAGTTTACGGTTTAGGCGGATGACATGTCCGAACAAACGAAACCCCCGCAATTGATGCGGGGGGTTCCTGTTTTATTATTGCGCTTCAATCAGACCATAGCGGCCGTCTTTACGCTTGTACACTACATTTGTTAAATTAGATTCTGCATTCGTGAACACGTAGAAGCTGTGGCCTAGCATGTTCATCTGCAGGATCGCCTCTTCACTGTCCATTGGCTTCAGATCGAAGCTCTTTTGGCGGACAACTTCAAGGTCGTTATCCTCCTCTTCCACTTCTGGCGCCTCTATCTCATTTTCCAACGCTGCAAACACAGCAGTCAGATTGCCTTTTTCGCGGAATTTGCGGTTCACTTTTGTTTTATGTTTGCGGATTTGACGCTCCAATTTATCTGTAATCAGATCAATCGCTGCATACATATCATCATGATCTTCCTCTGCACGAAGAACCAGGTTCGGCATCGGAATCGTTACTTCCACTTTAGAACGGTTATTGTTATACGTTTTTAAATTTACATGTACATTTGCATCAGGAGTTTCAGTAAAATACCTTTCTAACTTAGCAATTTTCTTCTCTACGTACTCTCTAATTGCTGGAGTTACCTCAATGTTTTCACCACGAATGTTGTAATTCATACGTGAACTCCTCCTTCTCATTATACAATGACAGCCTTTTCATTGACGTTTACTGAAAAAATCAGCAGTGAATATAATTAGCGTCTGAAAAGGAAATGCCTAGTCTTAAAAGTATATTAAGACTATGTATTTATATTTCTATTTTACCCCTAAAAACTCCTCCTGAAACTGATAAAAAGATTGAGAATATTTGTCGAATTGGTGACGTATATAAAAAAAACGAGCAGCTCATTTTGCTGCTCATCCTTTTATATCAATATTGCCGCCCAAATGGGGCTGGAGGGCCTGTATGTGAGACCCGCTCATCATCTTATTAATAAATTCTGCATTTCCCTCCGCTTGATCCATGGCTTTTTTCATGACCGAGATGGATGCCTGCTGCTGGACTTGGCCTTGGGATAAGACCATGGACATTAATGGGATATCCAAGGGAACACCTCCTGACAATTTAAGCCTGATCCTATTTAGGATTGTATATATGGATTTAATTCCTGCTGAATATTTTTATGCCACTGCGCAAATGCGGGATAGAGCTTTTTCGAAATGATCTCCTGTCTAACAGGAAGATCGTCAAAGTTCTGAATAAGGAGTTCAGCCTGATCGGCTACTGCACTAATATCAGCAATAGCTTTCAGCATGGGCTGATTGCCTTGAACAAGATGGCTAAGCTGTTCATGAGCTGAAGCGACTTGAGGGAATGCCTGAAAAACATCACCAAGAAGCCGATTTCCCTCTGTTTTACTGAAATCGCTAAAGCTCTTTACGATATAATCAAAAGCCTCATCAATGGTATATAATAGATCGCTGTATTCCTTCATAAAAATATACTGCTCTTCGGTCAGAGTCAACAAAGTTAGTCACCTATTTTCTTTTATCATAAAACATGCCGTCCGTTGCCATGGATTGATAGGGATTTGCATATTTTCCGGTTAATTCTTTTTTAACGCTTAAGTCTTTGATGTCTTTTTGAATAACTAGCTTTTCCCTTGTCATCAGCTGGGTGACTTTTGCATTGAGGCTGATCAGCCTGGCTCCCAGATCCTTTTCGGTATCTGAATATGGAGGAGCCATACCAGCCATTGCCTGCTGGCGTTTTTCAAGCAGTATTTCGACCTCATTCATTTTCGCATCACGGTCAAGCTTTGTATGTTCCAGAGTTTTGATTAGCTCGAGTGTTAAATCATAAAACCTTTGAACCGAACTCACTACACTGTGCCGCCTTGGGAGAATTGCTTCTGGCGATTGACCTGGATGACTTCCTTCCATGTGTCGCGGAATTCGGATACAAGACCTTCGACTTCATCAAGAATAGCTGCCTCATTCTTGACATTCGCCTCCATCAGCCTCCGGTTCATATAATCATATAAAGACATCATATTTTTAGATACCTCTACATCCATATTTAACGTAACCATCAGCTCTTGAATAATATTTTGCGCCTTCTGGATATTGGTGTTTTTTGCCTCAATGTTATTGTCCATGATGGCTTTTTTCGCCTGATGGATAAACTTCAGGCAGCCGTTATATAGCATCAGTGTCAGCTCTCCAGGTGAAGCTGTATTCACTGAGTTTTGCTGATAAGATTGGTATGGATTGCTTACTGCCATTTGTAACACTCCTTTTTATTACATGCCGCCAAATTGGTTCATGAGGAACATGGACTGCTCATTGGAACGCTGAATCGCTTTTTCCATGGCGGTGAATTGGCGCCAGTAGCGGTCTTCAACCTGCTTTAATTTATCTTCAAAGCTATCAATCCGCTTGCCTACATCATTCAGTTCCCTGCCGATGGTAAATTGCTGATTGGTTGAAAAGCTGTTTCCGGCTTTTGTCTTCAATTTGTCCATAGCAGCGTTTACTGTATCATAAAGCCTGTGGGCAATCCCTCTTTGCCCGTCTGTCTGTCCTTCCCCTCTAAAAAGATTCTCAACAGACACAGGATCATCTTCGATTGCCTTTTTCAGGGCAGCTTCATCAATTTCAAGCTTACCGCCTTCTAAATAATTGCTTGTCGTTTTAATGCCGATACTCGCCAGCTGATTATAAAGCGGAGAAACAAGATCATTCGATACGGGCTGGTAAAAGTTCATCCGCATCCCCGATAAAACAGACTGAAGAGTAGAATCCTTGCGCAAGAGACCGCTTTTAGCTCTCTCTTCCCATTGCTCCTGCTGCTTGTCCGAAAGCTGCTCACGCTGTTCATCGGTTAATGGGGTATAGCTTCTATAGCGTTCTTCACCAGTTTTTTTCTGGATCTTATCAATCATTTCATTGTACTTATCCACAAATGCCTTAATATTATCAAAAACCTTTGTGGAATCATTGCTGACATTGATGCTGACCGGCTGATCTTCAAATGTCTGCTTAAGAGTAAAGGTAACACCGTTAACTTCAAATGTGTTTGAGCTCCGATTGGTAGCCAATCCATTAATCACGAATTCAGCGTTTCTTCCTTCTTCTTTGACCGCAGCCCCTTTAAAGCGCAGAACATCATTCAGAAAGCTTCCGCTTGTAGTGATCTCAGCCCCGCCCTTATTAAAATCACCCGTCTCTGTGCGGGTCATCGTCATTTGGCCTGTAGCACTGTCAAAGAACATATTGACACCAGCACTTGAAGCATTGACTTTACTAATGACATTATTCAGAGACTCACTGCCTGAAATCAGGAAGGAATCATGACGATCTCCTTTAGAGGTTGACGTATCGACTGAAAAAGCAGTGTATTTGTGGTCATACGCAATCTCCAGAGCCATCGTTGTGTCAGATCCATCTGCCGGTTTTTGCATATCCGAATTAAACGTGATTTTCCCTGTTTCGTAGTTAAGGGTGCCTACCACTTTATTGGCATCATCGAGTATTTCTCTTTCTCCATTCACGATATTGCCCATTGAAAAAGTTTTCTCAGTGGTCGTTCCAGACGTTGTTTCCTTTATCTTAATGCTTTTCACTTCGTTCAAGGCACCTTGTGCCAATTGAATGGAGGAAGTGCTGTTTGAAATAACGTGTGAACCCGTGCGTTCAGTAGCCACATAATCAATCTTAATGACACTTCCCTTTGCAGGTTCCTTGCCGAATTGCAGTGTTCCATCTTCTTTTATTAAAACTTCATTCTCTTTTAAGGGACGGTTCGCCGCAGTCAATTCTGCCTCACTCAGCGCATTAAACCCTACTCCATTAACCTTTACACTCCAGGAGCTAAGTTCACTTAGATCCACCTTGGACATATCTCCGAAACTAATGGCAGCTGGATCGATCACATCAATATTTTTACTTAAAACAGCACCATTTTTCCAAGCACTAGCGACAGGGTTTCCAGTTGAATCTATATGATTGCCTTTATACATAAAACTGCTTTCCTGTGCATAAAGGCTTTTGCTTGGGTCGATGGACTTCCCATCTGCAGAAATACTGCCGCCGTTCACTCGAGTCTCAGCACTTGCCAGCTGTGTTACTTTTGAAATTGAGTAAGAAGACTGGCTTGCTGCTCCGCTTGCTGTGGCAGTTACCATCGCTTCATTTGAAGAAGTTGTCAGACGCGAGCGATAACGTGTAGTCAGCTTCATCTGTGTCAATTCACTTCTAAAGTCCAATAGCAAAGAATTCATTGCACGGTAATCATCGCGCTGCCATTCTAATACTTGTTTCTTCTGCTTTAATTTATCAAGAGGCATCCGTTCTGCCTTCATTAGATCTGATACAAGCTGGTCAATATCCATCCCGCTCGCCAGACCTCCGATTCTAACCAATGAGAACCCCTCCTTTAAATCTTCTTATCTACCATCAGCCCAACAAATTCCGTCATTGCGGCATACATATCAAGCATTTTCTTTGATGGGATTTCCTTTACTACTTCCTGAGTTAGGTCATCGACCAATGTCACGTAATATTCATTTAACTCTTCATGAAGGACGAACTTTAATGAGGTATGAGAAGCTTGTAAGAACTCGTTCATGCTATCGACTACTTCTGTTAGCTTATCTTTCTTCAGTGGCTCAACATGTTTACGTGTTGGCTGTTCGAGTATATTAGATTCTTTTTTTGTAAACTCATTATTTACTTCATTTTTATTAGAAAGTCTAGGTGTAAGAGGCATGTATTGAGATGAAAACCGATCGATCATGAAAATCCCCTACCTAATTAAATGTATTTCCTAGTTTTTATATCGGTAGGGGAGCGGAAATGTTAAGAGGAAAATTAGACGGAGAGAATATAGTGATATTGCGGCGGGATCTTTATTAGAACTATTAAAGAGTAGGAACCATTCGCTTGTATTAATTACCGTATGTGGGGACAGGCACCGATTCTTTCTTGGATATAATAAATATCTGAACATTCGGTTATTAATTGCCTTTTCTAGTTGTTTTAGCTATGAACAAATGGGCTTTCGGGGCACATCGAAGCCCCCCATGTGCCCTAAAAGTAAAGAAAATCTACTTAATTTTATAGCCTTTAACTGGTCCCCATTTCCCTTGCACCCATGTATAAACTGTCCCTAATTGTGGTTTTACCCTAACTCTATCCTCGATACCCTTACTATCATAAGCTGTAGAATATAAATCTTCGGCAACCTCTTTTTGAAAGACAAGCTCATAAAACCCTAAATCCTTCTTCAGTACATTTTTAATATCTTCTACTCTCTTTTCTACATACATCTCATTCATTCCCTTCTATCCAATTTCAGAAATTTAGACTATATTTCAGTATACATAAAAAAAGACCCTAGTAAACTAGAGCCTCTGTCAAAACGTCTAAAATTAACGAAGAAGTTGTAATACTCCTTGTGGTTGTTGGTTCGCTTGCTTTGCGACTGCACCTTTCAGTGACAGAATAGACTATATCTTCATCCATGTTTTTACATGGAGCTGGGCACTTCGAACAGCGTTTACTGTCCTACGAGATTCATAGTCATAGCTTTTGCCTTAGACCGTATCCTCTAGTCGTTGAACCTTCTCCAGAGTTTCCTCACAGGAGCTTAGCTGCTGATTATCCATTGTTACATCCTCATCATTTTCATACCGTCACGCATACCGTTTCCAGTTACGTTGTGGTTGATGAAGCTTTAGGAAGTTCCAGCAATTCACCCAGTTATCCTCTAGCTCGTTACCAAGCTAGACGCCCTTCGAATCAAATTAACGAAGAAGTTGTAATACTCCTTGTGGCATTTGATTTGATTGAGCCAACATTGCTTGTGATGCTTGTGCAAGAATAGAATTCTTAGTTTGTTCCATCATTTCTTTCGCCATGTCAACATCACGGATACGAGATTCCGCAGCAGTTAGGTTTTCTGAAGATGTACTTAAGTTATTAATTGTGTGCTCAAGACGGTTTTGGTATGCACCTAATTTTGAACGCTCGGCAGATACTTTACTAATTGCAGCTTTTGTGATATCCATCGCACTTCTAGCATCTGCATCAGTTGCAACACTGATTGCACCAGTATTTAAAGAACTTGCAGTTGTATCCATTTTTCCAATTTGAATACCTAAACGTTCGTCAGTACTTGTATTAGCACCAATTTGAATGTTTACTGCTGTTTGAGCTCCTGTTACAATTTCACCAGCATTACCACCACCAGAAACTGCAGCAAGAACTCCAGCACGTGTTTGTGTTCCATTTAATGAAATTTTAACTCCTAATTGGTCAAAATTTAATGTTCCAGCAGTTCCATCTGCTAATTTTACTGTCTGTTGATTTCCAGATGTGTCAGAAAGTACCCACTCATCAGCTGCAGTACCAGCAGCAATAGTAAAAGTTGTAGATGCCTTCGCACCACTGATATCAATAGCTGTAACACCATTATTACCAATAGACATACCTGTATTTGCAGCATCTAATTGAACACCAAAACTACCATCAAGCAACTTTTTACCATTAAAATTTGTAGAGTTTGCAATACGGTCAATCTCACTGTTTAACTGATTGATTTCATCACTGATAGCAGTTCTATCTTCAGATTGTAGGTTTCCGTTTGCAGCTTGTGTAGCAAGTTCATTCATACGTTGAAGGATATCGTGTGTTTCATTTAAAGCACCTTCAGCCGTTTGAATAAGTGAGATTCCATCTTGAGCATTTGCAGATGCTCTGTCTAAACCACGAATTTGTCCACGCATTTTCTCAGAGATTGCAAGTCCAGCTGCATCATCTCCAGCACGATTAATACGAAGACCTGAAGATAATTTCTCCATTGATTTTGATTGAGCACCTGAAGCACTATTCAACTGACGATAAGTATTCAACGCAGCAATATTATGATTAATTCTCATTATTAACTTCCTCCTTGAGTGTAAGTCCCACATCCATGTGGTTGTTTTACCAAACAGCACAAAAGTCGGCCGCCTTTTTGCTATTTAGCTTTACAATGGTTATATCGACTTATTTTGACAGGTGTTTAATGGTTTGGAAAAAAAATTTATTTCTTTTTAAAAAAATTGCTCAGGCTTTCGATTGAAATTGCTTCTGTTTTAGTTGCACTGCTGTTTTCCTGCTGAATTGATAGGTATATTTCTTTTCTATGTATATCAACATTTTTTGGCGCGCTAATGCCTAGTTTTACTTGGTCACCTTCGATGGAAAGGATTGAGATTTCAATATCGTCACCAATCATGATTGATTCTTTTAGTCTCCTAGTGAGTACAAGCATTATATCTCCCCCTGTTCCTGAGGTGTCATGATTTTATGCTTGGTCTGATAAGGTGTTTGATTAAGTATGACTTGTTTGCCCAGCTTTTTTGTTTGGTTAATGACTAATGGTGCCTGCAAGTTAACAGTTGTTTCTTGGAATGGCTCACTTACTGTTAAAATCGCAAAAGTTACCACATCTTTATTGGATTGGATCTCTAATTTTTCTAATGCCTCTTCTGGCAAATCAAACTCATACTGCGGAAAAAGAACAAATGGATCTGTCACGATAAATGCCACCTCAGTTGTTCTTACTGACTGGAGCACAAATAAGTCTGTCCCTTTAAGAGGAAGAACATAAAACTCCTTCTCCTCTAAAAAACCCGGAATCCCAGATGGAAAATTAATAATGTCATCCTTAATTATTTCCTGCTCACCATGAAACTTTGTTTGGATATTCATCTTTTCACCTCATTGCTATATTGTTAAATTGATAAAATCAATATTCAGGCTGTTTTTCTCAAGAATTTCTGTGCTGACTTTTCCAGGCGTATAAGTATGAACCGGCTTTCGGATCTCAACTTCAATCTTCGGCTTTTGCGGCTGAGCATCAATGCTGACTTTGGCTGGTTCGTATTGAATCTTTACACTATTGTAAGAAGGCAGCCAGCCAATATTGAACTGCTTGGGAGGACCTTCACTGTTTTCTTTGGCCTGATAGGCAATGGGATTGCCGCCGTTTTCAATTTTCATGAGCTCTGTTCCCTGTGCAGCCCTTCTCTCCATCCCTTTTAGCCAATCCTGGTACCCGTTTTGGGCAAACTCTTCTATTCTTCTGCCGACACTTTTAAGGTCCACGTCCTCCCGTGCTTTTGTCTGGTCGATCGTCAGCTTACCGGGGGGTGTTTCAATTTCCAGGATGGCTTTGGGCTGCTGGATGGATTGGATAGCAGGGGGCTGTTCAATTTCCTGCACGGATTTTTCTATCTTTAATCCCATTTTGATAAAATTAGATTCCAGTCTGATTTGCGGCAGGTTCATAATAAACACCTCTCTTATGAAAAAAAGCTATCACTGATGGATAGCTTTTCACTGATTATCTCAAAAAGTCAGTCAGGGTTGGCTGTATGATCCTCGCCCCAACACTTAGTGCTGCACGATGGATGCTTTCCTGGGTTGTTAGCTCGATGATGGCTTTTTCCATATCGATGTCTTCATTATCGGAAAGGATTCTTGTCGAGAAGACCTCCTGCTGGGAAAGGCGGTCCTCCATCAGCTCGACACGATTCTGTTTGGCACCTATTAGTGCACGAGCAGACAAAAATTTGTCTATGTTTTTATCAACTTTCTCTAGCATATCTCCAACGGCAGGATCATTCGTTTCGAGTGCTGTGATTAGCTTTTGGATATCTCCTTCATCGCTAAGCATGTCCTCAAATAAAGCTTTTCCTTCAGTATTTACAGGAATCTTGATGCCTGAAAAAACCTCAAGCTCGATGGTCCCGCTTTGAAATCCTGATTCAGATGGCCGTACATTCGTCTGTTTGCCGTTAAAAATATACTTTCCACCCACTTGTGTATCACCGATATTCTGCAGATGCTCTTTAAGCTGTTTTATCTCTTCCGCAACGGCTTTACGCTGATCTCCTTCCAGCGTGCCATTGCTTGCTTGAAGAGTCAGTTCCCTAATTCGTTGCAGAGCCATCACACCTTTATCCAGGGCATCATCCGTACTGTCAACCCAGTTTCTTACTTCCCCGATGTTGCGGGTAAATTGCTGAATCCGGTTTAAATCCGTACGATAGTTCATCCCCATCATCGCAGCGACTGGATCGTCCGATGGCTTGGTAAATTTCTTTTGAGTCGAAATTTGATCCTGCAGCTTGTCCATTCTGCTGTAGCTGTTGCTTAAATTGCGTAGCATGTTATTTGATAGCATTGATTGTGTTACACGCACTTTATTTCACCCTTTATCTGCCTACGACGCCCATGCCGTTGATAATTTTATCGAGCATTTCATCAACCACAGTTATATTTCTGGCCGAAGCGTTGTATGCATGTTGGAATTTAATCATATTGGTCATTTCTTCATCTAATGAGACTGCACTGACTGATTGCCTGTTCCGGTCTACTGAATCCGCCAGCACGGCAGAGTTTTTTAAATCCTTCTGAGCACTCTGAGAGTCTACTCCTAACCGTCCGATTATTCCTGAATAATAGGAATCAATGCTTCCATTCAGCTTTGATTTTTCATCATCAGTCAATGAAGTATAATCACTAAAGCTTTTCTTTCTTAAATCAGCCAGCAGCTGTGCATTGTGGTTATCTCCAGAAGCACCGCCTTTTTCGGCTGCAGCGGCGATTTTAGAAGAGTCATCAAGCAGTTCTTGATTTACTTTAATGCTTTGTGCGGGATTTCCCTCATCAAACTGGAAAAAGTCTAGACCTGAGATAGCATCCGCACCCAGAGCATACCCGTTTTTATGAATTTCATTGAATTCCTTGGCAAAAGCAGATGTCATTCTATTCAGCTTCTCCAGCATTTCAGGATAAGCACCCTTAGCGGAACCCCCTGCTTCATACCCATAGCTGTTAATTAAACCAGATAGTTCACCGGATAAAGTCTCAAACTGTGTAAATGAAGCGGAACCGATTTTTAATCCTGTTACAAGTCCGCTGTCTTCGCTTTTTTCAAGCTCCACCTTGTTTGTGCCAACAATGCCGCTCTCTTTTGTTGCGGATATGAGGCTGATGGGCGGATTATAGGATTTTCCATCCTTTTGGACAATCTCGATATTATAAAGGCCCGCTGCCATCGGTTTAGCATCCCCATATGTATTAGGGACCACACTGGTCACTTTCACATTAACCAATTGTGAAAGGCTATCTACCAATAAATCTCTCTCGTCATAAAGGTCATTTGGGAGGTATCCGTGCGGCTCAACAGAGGCGATCTGCTTATTCAGATGATCAATCTGCGCAACGATCGCGTTGATTTCATCAACCTTCACATCAACTTGATTGCCAATATCCTCCTGAACCCGTGACAGAGAATTATAGTAATAATTCAGTGTATCGGCAACCATCTGTCCTGTAGCAGCCACTACATCCCTGGCTCCGGTATTTTCGGTGTGGCTTGATAAATCCTGCAGGGCGTTCCAGAACTTTTCCAGGGTACTGTGCAGTCCATTTTCAGACGGCTCATTCATGATTTCTTCCATCTTAGTCAGAGACTCGCTCATGGCTCCATAGTAGCCCATTTTGGTGTTTTCGGTTCTATATTGCAGATCCAGAAACGATTCTCTTATTCTCTGGACGGTTCCCGCCTCGACACCTGTCCCCATTTGTCCGGGTATCTGCGGACGATTCATTCCAACTCCTGGATAAGGCTCGGTTTGCGCGAAATTAATCCGCTGCCTGGTGTATCCCGGCGTATTCGCATTTGAAATATTATGTCCTGTTGTATATAAAGCACTTTGCTGGGTGAACATGCCGCGGCGGGCCGTTTCGAGTCCCATAAAAGTTGAACGCATGATTGTTCCTCCGTTCTGCTACACTTTCGAGTTGAAAATTCCTGGATTCATCTTTTCAGATTTCTTCTTGGCAGGCGGGCCATAATTCATCGTTTCAGGCTGCGGCCTAAAAAGACTCATAGATACATTTACAAACTGAAGGGAATGATGAACAAGCTGCTGGTTTAGGAAATTCTGCTCTTTCAGTTCAAATATCAGCTCAGCAAGCTCATTTGTTATGGCTTCCAGCTTGAGGCGATCAGGCTGCGTGAGAATATTTAAACAATCTGATACTGTAGGGCTTTCCAGCATCGGCGCGATGGAATTTGCTGCCTTTTCCCGCTCGTTTTCCAATCGGCCGATAGCTGCAATATGAGCCTGCTCATCCTTCAGCATCTGATTCAGGGCGTCCATGTCGCCGGTCTTAATAATGTCTGTCTTTTTAACTGCGAGTTCATATAGGCTTTTATGAAGCTTTAGCAGTTTCTCCATCGTTGCAGTTAGTGCTTCGGCTGACATGCCATTCCCTCCTCATTATTTTTTTGAATAAAAATTAGCGATGCTTTTCGCGACTTCTTTCGGATTGATTTTATAGGTGCCGTTCTCTACCTGGATTTTAAGCTCTTCTACTTTTGCTTTACGATTTTCGCTTAGCTGTGATACCTGCTGCATTTCCTTTGCAGTGGAGCTGATTTCAATTTTATCTGATGCCGTTCTGGCTGGTTTTCCTGCATTTTCAAGCTTATTCAATTGGCGTTTGTATGGGTTCACGCCTGAAGGACCAAAATTATTGATTTTCATGTGTACCCCTCACTTTCTTTCCGGTCGATTTAACCTAAGTCTATTATCGGCTAATGT
Source organism: Cytobacillus oceanisediminis (assembly GCF_022811925.1). NCBI lineage: Bacteria > Bacillati > Bacillota > Bacilli > Caryophanales > Bacillaceae > Cytobacillus > Cytobacillus oceanisediminis. The sequence continues at coordinate 5,102,289 of NZ_CP065511.1, forward strand.
GGCGGTATGTTTAAATGTTAATTTAAGTTTGGCAAAAAATACATCGATAAGCCTATAGAAAAAGCTATGTGAATGAGTCACATAGCTTAGAATCGCTTATTAATTTTTTCATTGACGGCAAAATAAGTGCCATGTTTCTCTCTCTGGACAGCCTCTTTTCTTCGTTCTTCCTCAGCGGTAAACTGCTGAAGATCTTTTCTCAGATTCCCCGCACAGCTGCCGCATAGCTTGCCTTCCCGGATGCTTGTCCCGCATTTCTCACAGGGATACCCCAAATTTGGAAATTGCGCTAATTTTAATCTGCCGGTCTTAATAAACTTTATGATGAGTTCTTCCTCGACTCCGGTCGCCTCGACAACCTCCATCATCTTCGCTGTCCTGTTTTCCCTCTTCCGGATAAACTGGTAAACCGTCTCATAGGCCTTTTCTTCTTCCTTCCAGCAATCCTGGCAGACATCGCGGAATTGGCTTTTGACAAAAATGGCGTCACATTTCGGGCAGTTTGATAACTCAGCCATATGACTCTTCCTCTCTCAGCTTGTGATGAAATTATTATAGCTCGAATAATAGGATAATTATAGAAAAATATTATTCGAAGTATAGCTGGCTGCTGGCTGTTTCTATGAATCGGGATTCGGGAACAGAGGGGCTTTGCTCGAGCTGACTTTGCAGAATATCAAGCATCGCCGCCAATTCATCTCTCGGTCCCTCATCGATAATAAATTGAAATCCATAATTAGTCAGAGCATCTGATATTTCATCTTTTCGGACAATCGTTCCTGTAAAGGAGAGAACCTCTCCTAAAAGCTTGGTTTCAATTAATAGAATGATGTCTTTCCTTACCGGAAGTTTCATCTTTGAAACAAATTTCACTCCGCCTGCACTCATATCTTCAATCAGGATTTTCGTGCTGCCCATTTTGACAGGCTTGCTGTTAAGCTCTAAGATGGTCATTTCCGCCTCCAGCGGATAGGGAAACTCGACTCGAACATACTTGCGCAAACCTTTGAACACATTGTCTTCTTTGATATTCTGCGGCTTCAGGCTGCCAATTAACAGTTTCTGCTCAAAGGTGGAAGGCGGAATTGGCTTGCTGAAAAGATACCCCTGTATTTGGTCACACTCATTTTTTCTTAAGGAATAGAACTGTTCAAAGGTCTCCACGCCTTCTGCTACAACCTTCATATTCAGCCCATGGGCGAGCTGAATCAGATTTGCTGTGATGATAGCATCTTCCGCATTAGTATCCATTGCCTGGATAAAGGTTTTATCGATCTTCAAAATATCGAATTTATACTTTTTCAACTGGGTGATGGATGAATAGCCTGTCCCAAAGTCATCCAGCGCAATTTTCACGCCCAATTCTCCCAATTCTTTAAGCACTGCAATCACGTTATCGGAATAGTTAATTAGGGAAGATTCCGTCAATTCGATTTCAATCAGTGACGCATCAAGGTGATTCTCATCTAATGCTTTTTTTATCATGGAAACAAGACAACTTTTCAAGAAGCTCAACGGAGAGATGTTTACGGATATCGGAACAATCGATAAACCTCTTTCCCTCCAGGAATAAATCTGGCTGCATACTTTCCTGATCACGTATTCTCCTATATTTATAATTAAACCAGTTTCCTCTGCCACTGGTATAAACTCCAGCGGTGAAACTCTGCCCCATTCCGGATGATTCCATCTTAATAAAGCTTCGGCACTTACTATTTTGCCGGTCTTCGTATCAACTCTTGGCTGGTATTCAAGAAAAAACTCATCATTTTGAATGGCTTTTCTCATATCCTGTTCCAGGGTAAAAAGCTTATAAGATTCAATATCCATAGAAGGATGGTAAACCTGAAATCTATTATTCCCTTTCTGCTTGGCATGGTATAGGGAAGATTCCGTATTTCTGACCAATTCATCAGCTGTGCTCCCATTATCCGGATATAAACTAATGCCTATAGACGGGGTAATATTAAGCTCAAAGCTGTTGATATGGAATGGTTCAGAGAAAATTTGATTAATGGAATCTGCTAATTGCGCAGGATCCTCCTTCTCCTGGATATATTCCATAATAACTGCGAATTGATCACCGGAAATTCTTGCTGAAAAACAGACTGAATTTAGCTTCTCCTTAATTCTTTGTGAAACAAGCCTAAGAAGTTCATCTCCTGAAGAGTGTCCAAAGGTATCATTAATCTGCTTTAACCGCTCCAGATCAAAAAACAAGACAGCAATATTCTGTTGTTCATCGTCTTCAATAAGGCTCTGGAGCTTCTGATCAAAGTACCGGCGGTTCGGCAGATCGGTCAAATGATCATAAAAAGCCATACGCCTCATTCTCTTTTCAAGCCATTTTTGTTCTGTTATATCTGTTACAAATCCATCAACCCGGAAAAGTTCGCCTCTTTCATTCAGATATGGGATGCTATGATCATTAACCCATCTAATTTCACCGGATTTATGAACAATTCGATATTGATAGCGGATGCTGTTCCCATTCAAAATGTTCGCCCGCTTCGCTTCTACCTCCTGCAGATCATCCGGAAGGATCACATTGTTCCATAAATCGAAATCGGCAATAAATTCCTCGGCTGTATAGCCGAATATCCCCTCTACTCCCTTGGAAAAATGAAGAACTTTTCTTTCTGCCAGATCTGCGGAATAGACGCCTACATCAAGATTTTCATAAATCTGCCCAATTTTCCGCTCATTTTCGTAAAGCTGTTCTTCCATGCGCCGCTTTTCAGTTATATCCTGAATCGTTGCGATGATTTTAGGTGATCCATCTTCATCTGCAAAATAATCTGCCCGATGGTGAATATACCGTTCTTCGCCATCCTGCCTGATCATCCTGCATACCAGGTCCACACTATCCTTTTCTTTGAGAAGCCTTTTAAACTGCTTTTCAAAGGCCGGGCGGTCATCCTGATGAAGGTAGCTCAAATACATTTGATAGTCTGGGAAAAAATCTTTTTGAGGCTTTAGGCCAAAAATCCGAAACATTTGATCTGACCAAAACCCTTTATCGTTTTCCACATCGTACTCAAGGCTTCCAATATTGGCGATCATCTGAGCCTGGTTGAGGTTATTCTTAATCTTAGTCAATTCCAATTGCTGACTGCTAGAATCAGCAATATCTTTAGTGGTTTTTTCACCATCCTGTGTATTAAATTCGTTCACTTCAAGACATCCTTTCCAATAAAAAAGGCAAACGAAAATAGTTCTTCTTCTGTGCAGCCCGGCTGCCATGGCAGAAACCTGCTTTAGGCCCGCAGCTTTGCGTCCTTTACTTTCGTAAAATTTACCCTGGATTAGAATATTTTAACATAGGATTATTTTCCTAATAACTATCTAGTTCAAAAACATTAATTTGTAATTTATTCCATCCATTATCCTCTTGCTAATGTCAACGAGCATACTGATGCAGCACCCCCTGCTTTCAGTACTTTCGCTGCATGATATAGAGTTGAGCCGGTTGTATAGATATCGTCGATTAGGATAATCTTCTTATTTTCGATATTGAGATTTAGCGGCTGGAAGACCTGATGAAGATGGATTCGGTCAAATCGCGATTTCTTGGATTGCTTTTCTGAGTGAATTCGCTGCAGCAGCTCCGTCACGGTAAAGCCTGCCTCATGGATGAGTGCAGCAGACTGATTAAAGCCTCGTTCATAAAGCCGTTGAGGACTGAGAGGTATTGGAACGAGGTAGTCAAATTTCAGAGCTTTCAGCCTTTCTCTAATAAAAGGAGAGAAAGCTTTCGCAAAAATATAGTCGCCCCGGAATTTATAGCGGGCTAATGTTTCTTTCAGAAAGTCATCGTATAGGAAAAGAGAATCGTTTTTCTCGAGCAGCCCTGACCATTCTGGATCCTGGTTCCACCTTAAACAATCTGCGCATAGATTCCCTTTTCGAAATTGAGGTTCTAAATTGTTGAAGGGCCTGCTGCATTTAGCACATGTCTCGCCCGTAATTAATGGAAGTTTATCGGCACAGCCCTGACATAAATGATTTTCTTTTGGCTTCGACCAGAGAGTCGACCAGCTTACAGCAGAGAGTATTTCTTCGTGGCAAATTAAGCAGTTAATAGTCTATCAATCCTTTCTTTTTGGCTTCAGAGTTCATTTTGAGGATTTGTTTCTGCGCTTTGACCATGCTTTCGGTTTTGCCGTAGTGAAAAAAGGTGATTTCTCCTTTCGGGTATTCAGAGCTTCTTCCAACACGGCCGGCGATCTGGACAAGAGCGCTTTCTGTAAAAATGCGATCTTCTGCTCCGAGTACTGCTACATCAATATTAGGGAAGGTAACTCCTCTTTCCAGAATGGTAGTTGTTAAAAGCATGGAAATCTCTTTATTACGCATCATTTGGACTTTGTCTTTTCGGCCGGGGTCTTCTGCGTGGACAGCTTGGATTTTAGGATAGGTTTTACGAAGGATGGTGAGGACTTTTTCCATTTTATCGATTTTCGGAAGGAAGAGCAGGCACTCCTTGTGGTTATCAAGCCTCTTCTTGATCCATTGTCTAACTGCAGATGGGAGTTTGTCCTTTTTAAGGGATTTCTCCCAATTTCCACACCATTTGAAAGACGGAACAGGCAATGGATGACGATGATATCTAGCCGGGATAGTGACAAATTCTCTTTTTCCGCTCCGGCATTCTCTTTGCCATTTTTGGCTAGGGGTAGCAGTTAAATAGATCATAGAGGAGGTTTCCTTGCGGGACTGTCGGACAGCATACTGAAGGCTTTCGTCTGCTGTATAAGGGAAGGCATCTACTTCATCAAGAATGACTGTGTCAAAAGCATTGTAAAATCGAAGCAGCTGATGTGTGGTTGCGATGGTTAAGGGAGCTTGGAGATGGCGGTCTTCACTGCCGCCGTATAGGACAGCAACCTGGATACCAGGGAAGACTGCTTTAAGCCGCGGACCAAGCTCCAGTACAACATCTGTTCGAGGTGTGGCAATACAGATTCTTTTTCCGGACGCAAGGGCAGCATTGATCCCTTCAAACAGAATTTCCGTTTTTCCCGCACCGCATACTGCCCAAACAAGGAGCTCTTTATTCTCAATCACTGCATGCTTTACCTGTTCGGAGGCATGCTGCTGCCCAGGTGAAAGGGTGCCACTCCATACTAAGGGATTCTCGACAAGTTCCTGGAGTGGTTCAGGTCCACACCAGCTAATCAGAGGTGTACAAGCACTGACCCGTCCCATCATGATGCATTTTCGGCAGTAAACACACTCCTTCTCCCCGCATCGGGCACAGTGAAAACTAGAAAAAAGAGAGCGATCCTTATTGCCGCACCTTGCACAGACAACCTTACTCTTATCTTTAATAATACCTTTTCGGTATAGAATATTTCCGTTTCCGTAATGTGATTGAATTTCTTCGAGGGGAAATGGGAGATCAATAAGTAAAAGCTGCTTACCATGGAGTAGTTGCTGAAGTTCATTATTAAAGAGGTAGCTTTCGTTGAGTGATATAGCCGGAATGGTCTCAATTAAGGAAATCGGGAGGCTGTCTGAAGTGTCTTTGTTTAAATTTGGAATTAACATATTATTTTTAAGGGCAAATCTCAAATAATCACCTCGTTTTTTTAAAATCAATGGGGGGTATTCCTCAAATTTCAGTTTCTATTCCCGAGTTTAAGCAAATCATTCCCCAAATATCTACTTCCTTTCCTCAATTTTGCCATTCCTTTCCCCAATTTTTCAAGTCTATTCCCAAAGTTCACAATTCAGACAAAAAGAAAGTACCATTCCGAACCCAGAATGATACTCACAATACTACTTCTTCACCCAGCCAAACCCCATAGCACCTTCACCCAAATGGGTTCCAATGACCGGGCCAAAGTAGCTGATCATAAACTCAACATTTGGATACTCCACTTCAAGCTCAGCTTTCCACTCGAGGGCTTCTGCTTCGCGATTGGCATGGATAATAACCGCCTGGTAAGGCTCCCCGCTTTTCACATCTTCCCAGAAAAGATCAACCATCCGCTTCATCGCTTTTTTGCGCGTGCGAATCTTTTCAAACGGAACAATTTTCTTATCTTCAAAATGAAGCAGCGGTTTCACCTGCAGCAGGCTGCCGATCAATGCCTGTGCACTTGACAAGCGCCCTCCACGCTGAAGATGCGATAAGTCATCCACCATGAAATAAGCCCGAATGCTCTTCTTCATTTCCTCAAGCCGTTCAACGATTTCCTGTGGTCCCTTACCGGCAGCAGCAAGTTCCGCAGCTTCAATTACATAAAACCCCTGCACCATACAGCTGATTTCCGAGTCAAACGGGAAAACCTGAATATCCTCCACCATGCTCCCAGCAGTAACTGCCCCCTGGAACGTCCCGCTGATGCCGCTCGACAAATGAATCGAAATCACTGCATCATATTCTTTCGATAGTTTCTCAAACAGCTCGGCAAACTCCCCCACCGGCGGCTGTGAAGTAGTCGGAAGATCTTTATGCTTCACTTCTTCATAAAAGTCTGCAGCCGTAATTTCTACTTCTTCCTGGTAGGTCTCACTGCCAAAAATAACACTCAGCGGTATCATATGTATATTTAACTTTTCTCTTATATCTTTAGGAATATATGCTGTACTATCCGTTACAACAGCCGTTTTCATAAATAGAGTTACCATCCTTATCTTTTTTCTCTACTGTATGTCATGTTCCATTTTATATGATACCGGGGAAAATTGCATTAAGTTATAAAGTTGGGAAGTAAATAAACCTATGCCCCATTATACCTACTTTTAAGACCTGGTAATTTTTTACCTTCAAATCCTTCCCAAGCATATGATAAAATGCCTTTTGTGTCTTATTTTTGTAAAGGAGCTGTAACACATTGATTAAAAGCACTTCTTCCACAAATACCCCCGGATCAAATAGATACAGCTTAGATACACTTCATCAAATGCTTAATAATGAATTAAGTAAATATAAGCACATTAAAGTACCAAATATTGACCATTCTATTAGCGGACCAGAACTTGCTTCCTGGCTGATAGACTGTTTGCCTCCAAAAGAAATCGAGGAGCTTGTTTATATAGTGAATCAAGCTAAAAAGAGATCCTCCGATACAAAAGCTATTTTTCAAACAGCTGCAGCCGCACTTATTAAATAAACACGCAAAGGTGATTACTTTCTGCGTGTTTATTTTTGGTTAAAATTTCAAAAATAGTGTATAAATACCTTTAATTCACCTTACCTTTCCGTTATCATTAATATAGAGGAAGCAAATGTTCTTTTAAGACAAAAGAATAGAGGGTAACCATATGGGGCAAGTAACCACAATTATTCTTTCTTCATTTCCCTACTGTTCTTGAAGGTAATTTAAAGAGCTTATTAAGAAAAGGTAAAAACAAAAAAGAAAAAGCCCCTTTAAAAAAGGACTTTTTCTCTCAATAAAATTATCGCACCTCAACCCAGCCATTTTTAATCGCTACAACGACTGCCTGAGTACGGTCATTCACATTCATTTTTTGCAGGATATTGCTCACGTGGTTCTTTACTGTTTTTTCACTTATGTATAAAGCTTCCCCAATTCCGCGGTTACTTTTGCCATCAGCAAGGAGCTGAAGCACTTCGCATTCACGGCGTGTCAGCAAGTGAAGAGGACGGCGGATTTCCACCTGTGAATAAGATGTGGTTCCAGTACCTTCTGCAGCTAGTCTGCGGTATTCATTTACCAGGTTGTGTGTCACCTTCGGATGTAAATAAGATCCTCCATCAGCGACAACCTTTACAGCTTCGACTAATGCATCTGCATCCATTTCTTTTAAAAGGTATCCGCTTGCTCCTGTCTTAAGTGCGTGCGTTACATAATTCTCATCATCATGGATGGAAAGAATGATCACCTTGGATTCAGGATATTTATTAATCAGCTGGCGGGTCGCTTCCACACCGTTTGTATTCGGCATATTGATGTCCATGATGATTACATCTGGATCATTCTCTTCCACAAGAGCCATGGCTTCACTGCCATCATCGCCTTCTGCCACTACATTAAAGCTCTTTTCGAAATCTAAAATGCGTTTTACCCCTTCTCTGAATAATTGATGGTCATCAATTATGACGATCTTTGTATTCAAATGCTTCGCCTCCCAAATCTCCAGTTAGTTTTCTATCTCTATTCTTAAGGTGTTTCTTAATTCAATGGCACTTGGATAATGACAATGGTTCCTTTGCCTATTTTAGAATCTATGGACATCTGGCCATCCAAAAGTTCAAGCCTTTCACCCATTCCCATAATTCCAAAAGAGCCCGGACGCTTCTCACGAAGATTGAAGCCTTTCCCATCGTCTTTGATGACTACTGCTACCCTAGTGCTGTTTATTTCTATTTTCACATGGATTTCTTTAGCTTCTGCATGCTTGAGAGCATTTGTCACAGATTCCTGAATCAGGCGGAACAATGCGACTTCATATTGTGGCGGCAATCGCCTTTCTTCGCCAACATTCGCGAAGTATATCTTGGTACTCCTGTGATACTCTTCGATCGTTGTTAAGTATTTTTTGAGGGTAGGTATTAAACCCAAATCATCAAGAGCCATTGGACGCAAATCATAAATAATCCTTCGAACTTCATATAAAGCATTGCGGACCATTTTTTTCAGGTCTTTTATTTCAGTAATGGCTTCATCAGCACCGCGCTCTTTGTATACCCGTTCAATTAAGTCGGATCTCATCATGACATTCGCCATCATCTGGGCCGGTCCGTCATGGATCTCGCGGGACACTCTTTTCCGCTCTTCTTCCTGTGCTTCGATGATCTTCAGACCAAAATCCTGTTTGAGCTTCGCGTCTTCAATGATTTCTCCCATTTGTTTTAAGTCACTTGTCAGATAATTCATCACGACCGTGATTTGAGAAATAAGGACTTCAGCTCTATCAATAGTGTCGTTAACACCTATAAGCCTTCTTTCAATATCATCACGGCGATCCCTCAGCTGTTTTTCAAGCTGGCGATTCATGGATAAATCCATTTGAAGCTGATGGGCCTTCTCATATGCTTCACGCACTTCAGACTCTGAATAATCCTTAAAATGCATGCTTACTTCAGAAAGGCGCTTTCTTGCAAACCGGGTTTGCACCTCCAGCTTATCCCCTTCTTCAATTACCTTAAGAACCATTTGTTTAACTTCCATAAGTTCATCCGTTAAAGTCTTATGGTCTTTACGGCATTGTTCACCTATACGGAAAATTTCATCTTTACTGGTGCCTACTGTTTGAACCATTTTTTCAAGAATAAGATCCAGAGTCTTGGAATCGAATTTCTTAATACTCATTTACACTCCTCCAAGGGCGTAACCCTTCCGCTATGTACCTTTATTTTAGCGCTAAATGAGCTAAGATACTATCTTTCCAGTCTGAAAATTATACCAAGTTACCTAAAATTCGGTAAAAAGGCTTAGACTTGTGATTTCACCCTATGTCTTATATCCTATATAAAAGCAGGGTAAACATGACTACCAAGCAAAATAATATGTATATTTATACCACTTAAAGATTAAAATCGGCACATTTTTTATTATAGCAGCATAAACATCAGAATTGGTTTCATTATAACATGGGAAAAAATGTTCTATATTAAAGTTTTATTACATTCTGTTGAAAATTATGTGTTTCAAACTTTGTCGATTTATAATGAAATAGGTCAATTTTAATTTGAATTAAGAGAAACAGGAAGGAGCGGTTTACATGCTGCCCCATTACTATACAGTAAAGGGATATGGAGAAAATGAAATAATAATAGATAAATCCCGATTTATTGCACATGTATCCCGAGCACAATCAGAAGAGGAAGCACAGGAATTCATCCTATCTATAAAGAAAAGACATTATAATGCAACACATAATTGTTCTGCCTATTTAATAGGGGAAAATGATCAAATCCAAAAGGCGAATGATGACGGAGAGCCTAGCGGCACGGCTGGCGTTCCAATATTGGAGGTCTTGAAGAAAAAAAAGCTAAAGGATTCCGTTGTAGTCGTAACCCGATACTTTGGCGGTATAAAGTTAGGCGCAGGCGGCCTAATTCGCGCCTATGGGAAAGCAACTTCGGAAGGATTGCAGACAACCGGGATTGTCGAAAGAGAACTTGTAACGATCATGCATACCAAAATAGACTATACCTGGCTTGGAAAAATAGAGAATGAACTCCGGTCCTCCATATATCCAATTAAGGAAATCCACTACCTTGAATCGGTTGAGATAGAAACGTATGTTAAGGACGAACTCATTGACTCTTTCACCAGTTGGATGACTGAATTAACGAATGGCCAAAGCCAAACAATCGCTGGAAATAAACTATACTTGGAAACACAGATTTAGTCGTTTACTATATCGTGAAAATTCGATAAAATTAACTATTGCTAACGATAAATTTTTAAATAAAGTAGGGATAATATATGTCTGGTACTAGAATTGTCAGGCGGAAGAAGAAAAAGCTCAGAATTTGGCGAGTGCTCCTGCTGTTCACACTTATTACAGTTATTGGCGGCGGAACATACTTCGCCTACAACCTTTATTCTCATGCTAAAGGTGCCTCCAGTAAAATTTTTCAGGAATTGGATAGAAGTAAAATTCCGAATCACCGAACAGAGGAAGTCGAAATTACCAAGGATCCTTTCACCGTTCTTGTTGTTGGAATAGAAGACCAAGAAGGCGGAGAACGTTCAGATGTAATGATGCTGGCAACAGTCAATCCAAAAACAGAAGAAGTTTTCCTGCTAAGCATTCCCCGTGACACAAGAACATATATAAAAGAACTCGGCTATAAGACAAAATTAAATCATTCCTATGGCGCCGGCGGTATTGAGACAACCATTGCAACAATCAATGATATGATTGATATTCCAATTGATTATTATATAACCACTAACTTTGAAGGTTTTGAGGATATTGTCGATACATTTGACGGTGTATCCGTCGATGTACCATTTACCTTCGACGCCCAGCTGACAGGCAGCTTAAAATGGAAGACCTATTATGAAGGTAAAATGAACCTAAATGGGAATGAAGCACTTGCTTATGTGAGAATGAGAAAAGCGGATCCACGCGGTGACCATGGAAGAAACGAGCGGCAGCAGCAAGTCATAAAAGCGATCATTGATAAAGGCACTTCGTTCTCTTCCATTACAAAAATTGATGATGTAATGGATGACTTAGGGAAGAATGTAAAAACGAATATCCCGCCATCAAAATTTGCAAGTTTTGTAAAATTATATTCTAAAATCAAAGACACCAAAATCCAGAACCTTACTCTAAATGGTACGGATGAATATATAGACGGTGTATATTATTATATTCCTGATGAAGATTCTCTATTAGAAATTAATAGTACCCTTGAAACAGCACTTGCCATTTCAAAAGGCACATCAATATCCGACTCTGAATTTGGGAACGACTCTAATTCAGAATATGATTTAAACCCTGAATCCGGATATGATTCCAATGAATCGGAAACAGAATATGATTCTGAGGAAAACTCTGAGTATCAATCTGAAAGTGAAACAGATACAGACTATAATTCAGACTCAAATTATTAATATTATCTATTTCTTCGGGAGCTTTCCAAATGGAGAGCTTCCTTTTTGTTATATATTTCCTGTATTTCTACCGAAATCATAGATTGGAACATTTGACATTTTTTGATAGAATATGACATAGGTCGAAAAAACTATTAAAATGGAGGGTTACCGTGAAGAAAATTATTGCTTCTTCTGTTTTGGCTACTGCAGCGTTGCTTCCCAACTTTACATATGCAGAAGAAACAACATATCCTGCCAGTATGACAACGGATTCCGCTGTTGAAATCAGAAAAGGAACAACCACTGATGATCAGGTTGTAACTACCTTAGATGATGGAGAAAGTGTAGTAGTAGTTGATGAATTTACAAATTCATCAGGTGAACTTTGGTACAAGGTTGAAAGTGATGGCATTTCAGGTTGGGGACTCTCTACAGGATTCCAAGAGGCAAACTCTTCTCTTGTTGGCCAAGATGCAGTTTCAACTGGTTCGAATGTAAATGTCAGAAGAGGAGCATCAACCTCTTATGAAGTAATTGGCAAGCTATCTCTTGGGCAAAAAGTAAAAGTGATTGATCAGCATAATAACAGCCAAGGTGAGTTATGGTATAGGATATCTTTTAATGGACAGCTAGGCTGGGTACTAGCAGATTTCATTAAGGCTGACCCAGGATCAACGGAACCACCTCCCTCTGAACCTGCGATTATCCAAAAAACAGTGCAGGTTGACAGCACTGCAGTACGCAGAGGCGCTTCTTCTGATTATCAAGCGGTTGCCACTCTAAGCAAAAATAAGGAAGTTGCGATTATTGCTGAATATAAGAATTCCAAAGGTGAACTTTGGTACCGGGTAGACCTAGGCGATGTCATCGGCTGGGTAATTAGCTCTGCTTTTGTAAAACCAGCTTATACAGTCACCACTAAGACAGTGCAAGTTGAAAAGGCTGACGTCCGCAGGGGCGCTTCCTCTGATTATGAATCTGTGGCAACTTTGAGCAAAAATCAAGGAGTGAAAGTAATTGATGAATATAAAAACTCCAAGGGTGAGCTCTGGTACCGCGTGGATCTTGGCAGCAATATCATCGGCTGGGTGATCAGCTCCGCTTTTGTAGCACCCCCTTACACTGTGACCACTAAAGTGGTCCAAATTGATAAGACTGCCGTACGCAGAGGCGCTTCTTCTGATTATGAATCAGTGGCAACATTGAGCAAAAATCAATCGGTTAAAGTCATCGGGGAACATAAAAACTCTAAAGGCGAGCTTTGGTATCGAGTCGACCTTGGCAGCAATATCATCGGCTGGGTGATCAGCTCCGCTTTTGTAGCACCCCCTTATACTGTGACGACCAAAGTAGTACAGGTTGAGAAGACTGCCGTGCGCAGAGGCGCTTCTTCTGATTACGAGTCAGTGGCTGCATTGAGCAAGAATCAATCAGTTAAAGTCATCGGGGAACATAAAAACTCTAAAGGCGAGCTTTGGTATCGAGTCGACCTTGGCAGCAATATCATCGGCTGGGTAATCAGTTCCGCTTTTGAAGCACCACAATATTCAATCACGACTAAAGTGGTACAAGTTGAAAGTGCTGCTGTACGCAGAGGTGCATCTGCTACTTATGCAGCTGTAGCAGCCGTAAGCAGAAATCAAGAGATTAAAATTATTGACGAATTTACAAATTCAAGCGGCGAGCTCTGGTATAGAGCAGACCTTGGTGATGTCATCGGCTGGATAAACAGCACTGCTTTTGAAAAGCCTGAACCAGGCTCTATTTCGTTAAGTGGAACTTATTATGTTGGCAATCGAAATACAAATCTGTATTCCGGAGCTACATATGATTATAGAGTGGTAGAAAAGCTGAATTTTACAGGAAAAGTGACCGTTTTAAGCGGGTTTATAAACGACTCTTTGCAAACTTGGGCTAGAGTAAGCACCTCCACTGGAAATATTGGATGGGTTCCTTTGAAAGACTTAGTCAAATCAACATCAGAACTAGAATATGTATATGCATTGAGTAACGCAGCATTAAGAAGAGGTGCATCAACCTCATACGGTATAGCTGCTGCACTAAAAGCAGATGAACCTTTGCTGGTTCTCAGCAAATTGAATGGATGGTTAAACGTTGAAACCGCTGCAGGGATACGCGGATGGATTCTAGAGTCCCAAACTTCCGAGGTTTCGTTGAAACGGCTAGCTTCCCCTTCTACTTACACAGAGGGCAATGCAAGCTATCTGGTATGGAAAAAACCAACAAATTTTGACTTTACTTATTCAAAATTATCGGATTATCGCTTAAAGCTGACGCAAGGCATAACAGATGCAGAATTGCCTAATTTTAAAGTAAAGGGAATCAAAACAGTTGAAACTGTACAATCAACATCCACCGAAAAGTCGGTCATTTTAACTTTTGAACCTGGCTATACCTTCACTATTCGAAATTACAGCGATAAAGTTACCATTAAAGTCATCCCTACAGGTTTATTAGGAAAGCAAATCGTCGTCGATGCCGGTCATGGCGGAAAAGATACAGGTGCTATTGGCCCAACTGGTCTATTGGAGAAAGATGTAAATTTAGCAACTGCTTTATTATTAAAATCGGAGCTTGAAAGAAACGGTGCATCTGTTTTATTAACGCGAAGCAGAGACATTTTCCTCGAGCTTGCCGAAAGAACAGCTATTGCTAATTCCAGCACCTATGATGCCTTTATCAGTATTCATGCTGATTCTTTCTCAAGCACATCCAGAGGATCAACAACGTTTTTTAACTCAACGGTAAACTTCAATGGCCCAATTAGCGAGGAATTAGCCGATTCTGTTCAAAAGTATATGGTATCGTCACTCGGCACCTATAATAGAGGTGTTAAGGAACAAGAATTCTATGTTAATAGAATGAATCACCTTCCAAGCATCCTTGTGGAACTAGCTTTTATTTCTAATCCTAACGAAGAAAGTCTGCTTCGTACTACAGCTTTCCGCCAAAAGGCCGCTGAGGGAATCAGGAAAGGTTTCCAGGATTATTACAGTAGTTTCTAAGCTTTTTAAAACTATTTAAGGAATTTAAGGCTTTGGGTAACACTTACCCAAAGCACATTTTTTTAAACACAATTAGGGGGAAATTTCGTAAAATGAATCGTATTAAAAAATTGGTCGCTGCTGGAATTGTAACTGCTGGTATTGGAACTAGTGCTGCTTTGTTTACTCCATCCGGATCTGATGCTGCTTCAAATGTCGTATTAGCAAGCGTGGAATGGGTCAATACAAAGTTAAACCCCATTAATACAAAACTATCTTCTTTAGAAACAAAGATTAGCAGTTTAGAAGCAAAGGTCGCTTCACAGCAGAAAGAGATTGAGGCACTGAAAGCAGATAGCGGGACAACGACTCCGACAACACCACCTCCTAGCGGCTTGCCATCTGCTGTCTACACAACCAAGGATAATGTATCAATCCATTCAGGAGCTTTAAGGACATATAAAGTCGTAGCAACTGTTTCAAAAAGCACTGCTTTAACCGTAGTAGATTCCCATAACTCCAGTTCAGGCCTTTGGTACAGAGTGCAACTATCTCCGTCCTTATTGGGCTGGGTTTATTCCGGTGATGTTTCAACAACTAAGCCAGATACTTTAAAAACTGTTGTAACCACTGCAGATGTCAACATGCGCAGAGGAGCTACAACAGATTATGCTGTAGTAGAATTACTGCCAAAAGGCACTGTTCTAAAATTAGTTCAAACCTATAAGAACTCAAAGGGAGAAACCTGGTATAATGTTGAAACTTCATCAGGCAGCAGAGGATGGATTATCAGCACCTTTGGTGAGGTGAGATAAGTTGAAGAAATTTATCTCAATCATTTTATTTATGGCTTTACTATTTTCAGGGGGTCAATATCCCAGTGCAGCTGAGGTTAAAACGTACCCGAATAGTGTAAATGTATCTGTGCACATAAACAACAGTCTGACTTTAACCCTTAATGGAAGCTATCAGCTTACAAATAGGCAAACTGGCAGCAAGTCCATCATCCCGCCAGGAACAACTATTACGTCATCAAGCAATGGAACAGCCGTAACAGTCTCCTATACCGGATTCAGTCAATCCTCGACTTCAGGCTTTGATGTCCAGGAGCTTGCCGGAACCGCAACATTAGCTGTATTCACAAGCCAGACGGATATGAGACGAGGTGCCGATACCTCCTATTCAAAGATATATACTTTCCAAACAGGAGACAGCGCGAATTACCTTGGTTCCTTCACAAACAAGACAACGGGTGAACTTTGGTATAACGTAACCTTGGGGTCCTATACAGGGTGGGTTCCAGCCAAAAATGCTAAATTAACAGAAGGGGACAAGCTACCTCTCGCGAAAGTAAGCAATGGCCTTACTTATAGAGGCAGCTTCTATTTGAAGAAAAACGGTTCCCAGGTTGAAGTAATCAACATGTTGGATATGGAAGATTATCTTAAGGGAGTTGTCCCTAATGAAATGCCAGCCTCATGGCATAAGGAGTCCCTTAAAGCACAGGCGATCGCAGCCCGAAGCTATGCAGCCAACATGATGCTCCTTACCAGTACAGCTGCAAGCCAAGTATACAGGGGATACACTTCTGAAGATACTCGGGCAAATACCGCAATTAAAGAAACAGAAGGCTTGTTAGTAAAATACAACGGAAAGCCAATCCAAACATTTTTCTTTTCAACGAGCGGAGGCAAAACTGCCAATGTTGGAGATGTTTGGAATTCTAATCAGAGCTCCTTCCCTTACCTGGTTTCAGTCGAGGATAAATACGAAGTATCCCCTTACAGCAATTGGAGTGAAGAATACTCCGCTGCTGCAATTTTAAAGTCATTCGGTTTTGATAGTACAGCAAAACTGCTGGATATTAGCCTTGAAGTAAAAGGGGCGAATGGAGAAGTAGGTGCTGTTACAGTTAAAACCACTAAAGGAGATAAAACGGTAAGCGGAAATGAGTCAGTCATCAGAAGGTTATTCCCTGTCTCAAGCTCTGCACATTATAATCTCCTTTACTCCAACTGGTTTACAATGGAGATAACGAGATCTCAGCCTGCCCTTTCTGTTCAAACGAATAGCGGAATTTTCCCTATCGAAGATATGAAAGGACAAACCGTACAAACACCGAGCGGACAAATGACGCTAACTGAATCACAGGTATCTGTCCAGACTCCGTCTGGGGTCATTACTAGTGAAAGCGGGACAGGTGAGGTACTATCTGTAACCCTTAACGGAAAAGGCTGGGGCCACCGTATTGGCATGAGTCAATATGGAGCAAAGGCCTATGCTGAAAACGGCTGGACAGCCAGCCAGATCATTACACATTACTTCAAAGGAACGACCGTTTCTAAATAAAAGTAAAAGGAGAGAAGACATGAAGGTTTAACCCATGCTTCTCTCCTTTTTATTTTCACCTTCCAGATGGTGAATCAGATCTTCAACAATGCTCTTCCAGGAGTATTGATCGATGGCTAATTTTCGGCCGTTTTGGCACATTTGCTGATAATCCTCACCAGTTATCGCCGCTAATTCTTTAACTGCCGCTGCAATTCCTTCAGGATTTTCCGGAGGTGCGATTCTGCCGCAATTATATTCATTTAAAATCTCGGCACTCTCTCCAACTCCGCAATACAATACCGGCGTTCCAGTTGAGATGGCCGGAAAAATCTTCGAAGGCCGCGCTCCTTTAAACAAATCAATATTTCTAAGAGATACAACGCTAAAATCAGATACAGAAAAAATCTTTGGCATTTCTTCTAATGGAACCGAACCATAAAAAGTGACGTTTGTCAGCTGCAGCTCTTCTTTTAAGGCGAGCAGCTTATCCTTCTCCTGTCCATCCCCTACAAATAAAAAGTGGACATCCGGATGGGAATCCTTAACCAGGGCAGCTGCCTGCAAAACGGAATCAAGGCCCTGTGCATAACCAAAATTGCCGGCATAAGTGAACACCTTTTTACCTTCCAGCCCGGCTTTTTTTATGATGGCCTGGTCTTTATCTAACGGCTTAAAGTAATCAGTATTTACGCCATTGGGCAAAAGGAAAACATCCTCGCTTGATTTCCCCTTCTTGACATAATAGCTGCATATCCCTTCTGTTGCACCTGCTATTTTCCAGGCATTGCGGTATAGGAAATTCTCCAGTTTTTCAGCCATTCTGATAAAGGTTTTATTCTTAACCAATCCCAGCTCAACAGCAGATTCCGGCCAAATATCCGCCACATTAAATACAAATTTGGCCCTCTTTAATTTAGCGCCCACCCAGCCCGTTATGCCAAGAAATAATGGAGGCGAATTGCAAATGATGACATCTGTAGGCTTTGCTTTTGCCAGAGAATAAAAAGCACTAAACGTAAAAGAAAAATAGGAAGCAAGCCTCTTCCAAAAGCTTCCTTTCGGTGATGGATAGATCCATGAACGATGGACAGGAATTCCATCCCAATGTTCAAATTGATAAAACCTGCCTTTATATTCATCCGGAATAATGCCATGCGGATGATGAGGAAAAGCTGTTAATACTTCCACCTGATGTCCTCTATTCATGAGTTCCTTGCTCACTTCATACACTCGTATTTGAGGAGCACCTGTTTCAGGGGGAAAATGCTGACATAAATAGATTACTCTCATTTTCCCAACTCCAATATGTCTTAATTTATCGTATATTATTTATCGTTTCGTTTTCCGGAATTAGCTATAGAAGCCCTATAAAGCTTTAGCATCCGGCCGGCATTTTCCTGCCAATCGTAATGATCACGGACATGCTTGACTCCGTTTTGTCCCAGAATAGCGCGGAGACCTTCATCGTTCAGCAATTCCGCCACAGCCTTTGCAAGCATGTCAGAGTTTCCTTTAGAGACAATCAGCCCTGTTTCCCGATTCTTTACAACTTCTTTTAAACCATCTGCATCCGATACAACAACTGGGACTCCACAAGCCATAGCCTCTACTGCTGTTACTCCAAAGCTTTCTTCAAGGGAAGGCATCACAACAACAGCCATTTCACGAAGATAGTTCGGCACCAGATGGTTGGGCACCCGGCCAATAAAGTGGACAGCATCTGCTATTCCCAGTGATCGGCAGAGCTCTTGATACTCTTCCCTCATAGGTCCGTCGCCAACGATCATAAGCTCCAGATCCTGAAAAGAGGAGCGTAAAATGACGAATGCCTGAAATAAATCACGGAAACCGTAGACATCATCCAGCCCTTTGGCAATCCCGATTTTCAAGCTTGTCCCCTCTTCTTTCTTCTTAGGACAAAAAAGGGAAAGGTCAACGCCAAACGGAGTTACTTCTATTTCCTTATCTGTATACTTGCTTGTTTCCTTAGCCATGATATGGCTTGTAGAACAGATCACATCCGCTTTCCCTAATGTGTATTCCACGATCCTGCGATTAACAGTGTTCTTTAATGGGAATTGGTAAATATCTGTACCCCACACGGAAACATAAAATGGATGAAATTGAGTTAAAGCGCCTACTAATCCATAGCTTGAAACAAAGTGGGCATGCAGGATATCTGGCTTTAATTCCTTTAATAGCTTGCGCAAATGAGAAACAGCAAATAAGTAGGAAAGCTTGCCCGGCAAGAGCTTAGGCAGAACAACGGTATGAACCTCTTTAGCGTTTTCCTCAGAGTAATGGTCCTTAAAGGTCATAACCGTAACCTCAATTCCCTGTTGCTTATAAAAAAGCGCCCATTTATGAGTATGTGATGATTTACTCGGCGAAAGCAGCACTACTTTCATGACTGTTCCCCTGTCAGCGAAGCTTTAACTTTTTCCACTCTTGCTACCCATGAATGATTTCTTAGGAATGTAGCTTCAATATTTGCCTGATATTGCTCAAGGGACTCTGCCATTTCTTTTATTGCTTCAGCCATGGAAGAAGAATTATCTTTACAGATAACACCATACCTATTGCTTTCAAGAAAACGCTTTTGTGCATCACATGCGGTTGCTATAATCGGCAAACCGTTGGATAAATACTCAACAAGCTTTACAGGCATTGAAAAGTTCTGATACTCTGTACATTTTCGCGGGATAAAAGCAAAATCCATCTCCTCATATAGTGAATCAAGCTCACTTCCGCTAATATGCCGTACGTCAATATCCAGCTCTTTAATTTTCTCTTTATTCGCTTTATCTGCAGCCTCGTATTCCCCTTGTCTGCACACAATCGTCAGCTTACAGATCTCTGACTCCTTATTTGCTTCCATTAAAGCATCGAGCATTAAAGATAAACCATAATCTTCCCCATTTATGGCACCAACATAAATGGCCCTGAAAGGCCCATCATGCTTTTCCCTGGCAGATATAGGCCGCTCTTTTCCGCCCGGAGGCAAGTCAGCCATTTTTCGGTCAATGTCTACATATTGTCCCATCTCCAGGCTAGGGAGAAAAATCACATCGCAATATTTTTCATAAAATTTCTCTTCAATCCTGTAGATGGACTGCATGATTTTCTTTTTTGCTCCTGTTAACGGATAGATATGATCAAATTTCCAATACACATCCCGATAAAAAACCCCTACTGGCACATTTTGCTGCTTGAGGTAACGCAGGATTTTCCGATCTATAAATGGCCTTTTGGGTTTGTGCCCTGGATCTGTAAGCCAAAGGGGAATGGTCTGATTCTCCATATAGCAGAACCATAGGTTATCCAGCTTCCCCGACGAAAGGAGCTGCTGAAACTGCTGATCCCGCTGATCGGAAGTTCCGGATATCACGATGATATTAACCACATTTTCAGTTCCCCAAGTATGAAAAGCCTTTTTCATTTCAAGCGGGCGAAGCTTGGATCCGCTATTGGCATTCTCCGATAATGGGAAAGGGTAATAAACTAAAACTGATTTCATGCTAATACTCCTTTATTCATGCATTAACTAACATGCTTGCCCACTTAACTGCACAAGTTAAACTTTGGTAACGGATAGCACTGCTGGTAAAAGGACTAAACCGTTTACGCCTTTAACCCCTGTTCAAGCACTTCAACAATTTTGCTGGCAGCTTCTCCGTTTCCGAATAATTGCTTATATTCAGGCTTTACCTCTTTATTAATGGCTTCAGTCATTTTTGTCTGATCTGTCCCTACAAGGATATTGGCCTCTCCTTCAAGGGTTTCCACCCATTCTGTCTGCTCTCTAACCGTAACACATGGAACCTCCATGAAATAAGCTTCCTTCTGCACACCGCCAGAATCTGTTACAATCTTTCGTGCATTTGCCTCAAGCGTTAACATATCAAGATACCCTACTGGATCAATGATTTTCAGATTAGGGATTTCCTCCACATTTAGACCGTAATCAGCAAGCTTGTGTTTTGTACGCGGGTGAATAGGCCAAACCTTGGTTTCTTCTGTGCTTGAAAATGCCTGAAGAATGCCTTTCATTTTTTCCGGATCATCCGTATTTTCAGCACGGTGAATCGTGATGAGCAGATAATCTCCCTTGTTTAGCTGTGCGTCTTCAAGAATACGCGACTTTTCCTTTGCAAGCTCACGATTATACAAAACGGCGTCATACATGACGTCCCCGATATTGATGACGTTTCTTGTAATATTTTCATTCTTTAGATTTTCAACCGCTGTATCCGTCGGGCAGAAAAGGTACTCTGAAATATGGTCAGTCAAGATCCGGTTCACTTCTTCAGGCATAAGCTTATTAAAGCTTCTTAATCCTGCTTCAATATGAATGACAGGGATATGAAGCTTTGCAGCAACCAATGAGCCTGCAAGAGTTGAATTTGTATCTCCGTAAACAAGTACATAATCCGGTTTTTCTTTTAGAACAATTTCTTCAATTTTAGCCATCATTTCGCCAGTCTGCTTCCCATGGTTTCCGGAACCTACCGCTAAATGATAATCAGGCTTTGGAATATTTAACTCTTCAAAGAAGATATCCGACATATTGGCATCATAGTGCTGTCCTGTATGTACAATAATTTCCTGATGGTTTTGCCTTAAAGCACGTGAGACTGGAGCAGCCTTTATAAATTGAGGGCGTGCGCCTAGAACTGTTACGATTTTCATAAACCGAAACCTCCATGTTTTCTAAGTTCGGGAATTGATAATGACAATTATAAAAGCGTAAAGGAGCGATACCGCCCCTATACGTTTAAAAATTTATTAGCTGCTATAATAATTCTCTTTCATCAACCATTCTAAGGAACTTCGCAGGAATTCCTTTAACTACTGTTTTCTCTTCGGTATCTTTTGTTACTAAAGCCCCGGCAGCTACAAAAGTTTCTTCTGCGACTGTTATACCCGGGAGAATGATGGAAGCACCGCCAACCCTTGCGCCGCGTTTAACGATTGCTCCTTTGATCTTATCGAATCTTTCTTCTGTTCTTCCCATAAAGTTATCATTAGTAGTCGTAACACACGGAGCAATAAATACCTGCTCTTCGAGAGTCGTATAAGCCGTAATATAGGAATTGGATTGAATCTTTGTCCGGCTGCCAATCTTCACATAGTTTTCAACTGTGACACCGCGCCCTACAATGACATAATCCCCAATCTCCACGTTTTCCCTTACGCTGGCAAGGTCCGCTATAAGCGTGTTTGAACCAATTGCTGCTCCACGGTAGATCACACAATTAGCACCGATCGTGACATCTTCCCCAACCTCAAGCGCCGGAATGGAGTCAGAAAGCTTAACCGTACTCGTTTTTGCCGGTTTTGGCGGTTTTCCTACAACAGCACCGTCAGCAATCGTTGTATTGTCGCC
Source organism: Cytobacillus oceanisediminis (assembly GCF_022811925.1). Classification (NCBI taxonomy): domain Bacteria; kingdom Bacillati; phylum Bacillota; class Bacilli; order Caryophanales; family Bacillaceae; genus Cytobacillus; species Cytobacillus oceanisediminis. The sequence continues at coordinate 5,124,539 of NZ_CP065511.1, forward strand.
AATAACCGTATCCTCATGGATCGTAACTCGATTCCCGATGACTACGTTCTGGCCAATCTTTGCGCCTTTTTCAATGACACTAAAATATCCTACTTTTGCTGAAGAATCTACTGCTGCGGAAGGATCGATAAAGTTCATTTTGAGCTCTCCCTTATATAACAATTATAGTTTGTTGTATTTATTAGGTTTTGCAACGTCTTTCATTGCGTTTCTTGTATCAAAAATGGACTTGCTTTCTCGTGCGATCATTTCATAGTCGAAATCGGAGTGGTCTGTCGTCAAAAGAACCAAGTCAGATTCATTTAATAGTTCCTTCGTTAATTCAACCGTTTCAACTCGTGTATTACATGACTTGAATGATTTAACATAAGGATCTACAACTGTGTAATCAGCACCCTGAGCATCTAATAGTTCAATAATTTTAAGGACAGGAGATTCACGCACATCTTCAATATCCTTTTTATAAGCAACACCCAATAGTGTAACTTTAGCTCCTCTTAGTGCCTTTCCATCTTCATTTAGAAGGTGCATAGCACGGTTAACAACAAACTCAGGCATTGAGTTGTTAATTTCTCCGGCTAATTCGATAAGTCTAGTATGATAGTTATATTCTCTGGCTTTCCATGTTAAATAGAATGGATCGATTGGAATACAGTGGCCGCCAAGACCAGGACCCGGATAGAAAGCCATGAAGCCATAAGGCTTTGTTTTAGCTGCATCAATTACTTCCCATACATCAATTCCCATTCTGTCACACAGAATAGCCATTTCGTTGGCTAGGGCAATATTAATATGGCGGAATGTATTTTCGAAAATTTTCTCCATTTCAGCAATAGCCGGGCTTGATACTTCGAAAACATCTCCTTCGAGTACATTGCGGTATAAAGCAGCAGCTACTTCCGTACAGTTGGCTGTAATACCGCCAACAACTTTAGGCGTGTTCTTCGTTTTGAATTGCTTATTGCCTGGGTCAACACGTTCAGGCGAGTAGGCAACAAATACAGTTTCACCTGTTTTAAGGCCTTTTTCCTCCAGGGCAGGTTTAACGATTTCTTCAGTTGTGCCAGGGTATGTTGTTGACTCAAGAACAACAAGCATGCCTTCATGAGCATATTTGGCAATTTCCTTAGCAGAAGATTCTACATATGAAGTGTCAGGCTGCTGATAAACGTCAAGAGGGGTTGGGACACAAATCGCCACAGCATCAACTTCCTGGATGCGCTGATAATCAGTTGTCGCTTCCAACTTTCCGCCTTTAACCATATCCTTAAGGTCTTCATCCACAACATCGCCAATATAGTTAATACCCATGTTTACTTCTTCTACTCTTGCTGCCTGCACATCAAAGCCAATAACTTTAAAGCCTGCTTTTGCTTTTTCAACTGCAAGAGGCAGTCCTACATAACCTAACCCAACTACTCCAATGACAGCTTCTTTATTATTAATTTTTTCTAATAGTGTTTTATGGTGGCTCATTTTCTTCTACTCCTTTATTGGATAAAGACTTTTTTTCCAGTTTCTGCGGATTCCAAAATGGATAAAATCAGTTTAACGGGAGCGATCCCGTCTTCACCTGTAACAATAGGGTCACGATCTTCTTTAACAGCATACACCATGTCTTCAATAATGCACTGATGCCCTGGCGTGCCAAATGGATCTTTACTCACTTCTTCCTTAACGGAGGCTGCTTCTTCCTCTGAGACGCCTTCGATATCCCACGTTTCAATATAATTTGCTGTACGGCCGCTGATTTTCACCGAAGCCGTTTCACCGAAGACGGAGATAGATTCTTCAAGGTTTTTAGGGTAGATCGTCGTTGCTGCTTCAATAACACCTAAAGCCCCACTCTTGAATTGCACGACTGCAGCTGCAACATCCTCTGTTTCAATTTTGCGGAGGCGGGTAGCAGCCATAGCCTGTACCGATTCAACAGGGCCCATCAGCCAAAGCATCAAATCCAGATCATGTATAGCCTGATTCATCAATACTCCGCCATCAAATTCTTTCGTGCCGCGCCAGTCAGCTTGATCATAGTATGCTTGGCCGCGATTCCATCTAACCGTTGCATTGGCATGGCTTAATTTGCCGAAAGAGCCTTTTTCAAGCTCCGCCTTAAGCTTTTGAACACCAGGCCGGAATCGGTTTGGATGGACAACCGCAAGCTTCACATTATTTTCTTTTGCCACTTTAATCATTTCTACTGAATCCTCAAGCTTCAAAGACATTGGCTTTTCAACGATGATATGCCGCTTATGGTCAGCAACCACTTTCGTAAGCCTTGCATGCAGCCCGGATGGTACGCATATATTGACTACATGGATGTCTTTGTTTTCAGTAAGCATTTCATTTAAATCAGTATATTTTTTCACACCCGGCAAATCAAGTTCGAGCCTTTCAGGGTTTGTATCACATATTGCAAAGAGGTTAGCCCCCTCAACTTTTTGAATGGATTCAATATGCTTATTCGCAATATGCCCCATGCCTACAATAGCAAAATTTATCATGCTTCTATCTCCTTCCAAAAGCCTTTTGAAGTTCAAAAAACCTGCAGATGATACTGAATTTTAATCAAGTAAAGAAAACGCCCCCTTATTAATCGGCGACGTCTCCTAAAAAATTATTTTCCGTAGAATTCGGCTATTTTCGCCACAACATATTCTTGCTGCTCTAATTTTAGTTCAGGGAACATTGGCAATGATAATGCTTCTTTAGCCGCCTTCTCCGTAACAGGGAAGTCCCCTTCTTTATATCCAAGCTCCTTGAATACAGGCTGAACATGAAGAGGAAGCGGGTAGTAAATCATTGTAGCTACTCCCTGTTCTTTCAGATATTCCTGAAGCTCATCACGCTTTTCCACTCTAATTGTATACTGATGGAAAACGTGATAGTTCCCTTCTTTCTCCACTGGTGTAGCAACTGTGTCGCCTAGAGCCTCTTTAAGAAGCTTAGTGTAATTTTCCGCCTTTTCGCGTCTAAGCTCACTCCAATGATCCAAATGCGGGAATTTAACATTTAAAACGGCAGCTTGAAGTTCATCCAAACGGCTGTTATAGCCTAGAACATGATGATAATATTTAGGCTTGCTTCCATGCACACGGATAACACGGCTTTGTTCAGCAACCTCATCATCATTTGTTACAACCATTCCACCGTCTCCATAGGCACCCAGATTTTTAGTTGGGAAGAAGCTATAAGTAGCAGCAGTTCCAAGTTCACCAACTGTCTTTCCATTATGCTTCGCGCCTATCGCTTGAGCAGCATCTTCAACAACGGCAAGATTATGTTTCTTCGCGATTTCAGCAATTTTCTCCATATCAGCCATTTGCCCGTATAAATGCACAGGAATAATTGCTTTTGTTTTTTCTGTGATAGCTTCTTCAATCTTGTTCGGATCAATGTTAAATGTAACAGGGTCAATATCTACGTAAACCGGTGTCGCACCTGCTCTTGCAATAGCTCCACCCGTTGCAAAGAATGTGAAAGGAGTCGTGATAACTTCATCGCCTTCACTCACACCTAAAGCCTGTAAAGCAATATGTATGGCATCGCTTCCGTTGCCGCAGCCAATTCCATGGGCAACATTACTGTATTTAGCAACATCTTGTTCAAGCTTTTTTACATTATCTCCTAATATAAAACGTGAAGAGCTCATTACGCCATCAAGCACTTCCAAAACTTCACTTCTTAAGGATTGGTATTGTTCACTAAGGTCAAGCATAGGAACTTTCATTTTTTTTACCTCCGAAAATGTAAAATATCAACATGTTTAAAAACATGTTTAGTTTATCACAAATCATAGTATTTATATGATTTTTTTGTGTCTAAAAACGTATAACAAGCAAATAGTCTGGAATAAATAGGATTTAAATCTATTTTTATCAATTATGTGAAAAAAATGCATAAACGAACTATTTCATGCCAATACTTTTATATAACAACATTTCTTAAAAAAACCGTTTGTCACTTTGCAGCTAACAAACGGTTTATGAATTATTTGATTTTACTTATTTCCTGTTCTCCCTAATGAGCGGGTTCCTGTAATCTTTTTATACAAATTGATGATAGGCCTGTACCGATCAGAAACTAATCCGATAAGCTCAGCAATTATTTCCGTCACCACAAGCAGGCCAAAAATAATAAAGATTGTGCCCCATAAAGTCGATTCAGACACTAATACAGCACTGATGCTAAATAAAATACCAAAGGCATAAATGGCCAAAACGGTATTTCGATGTGACAATCCCAACGCTAACAGCCTGTGATGCAAATGCGATTTATCTGGAGCAGATATCGGCCTGTTATTCACGAGTCTGCGCAAGATGGCAAAGGTTGTATCAAAAACCGGCACACCTAAAATAATTATCGGAACCAAGAAGCTAAATAAGGTCACACTTTTATACAGCCCTAATAGGGATAGAATCGAAATGGAATACCCCAGGAATAGTGCACCTGTATCCCCCATGAATATTTTGGCAGGATAAAAGTTGTAATATAAAAACCCTAATATGCTTCCTAGCAGTATGGCGGAGAAGGTAAAGATGAGCATGGCTCCAGAAAGGCCCGCCATAATGGCGATGGTTGCTATTCCGATAGCAGAGATTCCTGCCGATAATCCATCTAAACCATCTATCAGATTGATCGCATTTGTGATGGCTACGATCCAAAAAATAGTAACAGGATAGCTCCACCATCCCAATTCAAAATCACCAATATAGGGAATGGTTAAGAGATCTACTGTCAGACCGCTTGCCACTATTAATGAAGCAACAAGGATTTGCCCAGCAAATTTGATTTTCGCTGATAATTCGTATTTATCGTCAAGTATGCCGATAATTACGATTAAAATAGCACCGACACTTATCGCAGTAACTTTTTGATTATAAACACCGCCTGCAAAGTAGCCGGCAATAACCCCAATAAAAATAGCTAGACCACCTAAACGAGGCATGAGCTTTTGGTGAACTTTTCTATGGTTTGGCTTATCTACAGCACCAATTTTTAGTGCGAATCTTTGTACAAAAGGCGTGGCAATCAGAACAGTAACTAAGGATACTAAAAAAGCTATACCAGCTTGAATATACATGTGTCATCACCTTTATTGGAGGTTTGTTTTAGTTTTACTCACTATCCCTAATCGTATCACATTTCTTTAAAACCGCAATCTTTTTTTATTGCCATGAATAAAAGATACTTTCCAGTAAAATATAGATTTAAGAGTACACTTCCCCACTTGAAACTTCTTAAAACTCCTCACACTATGTCTGACGAACATTATCGAAAAAAGTTTCATCTAAGATTTTTTTTCGGTGAGTTAGTAACTCTTGTCCAATTTTAGTGAATTAATTGGCATAAGTCTATTTCAGAAAGATTAAAAATGATAAAACATCCTTTTATATTACAATTCAGTTACTTATATCTGAAAACTCCTTTTATATCTCATATCCAATGATATCCATTCTTTTCTCCAATATTAAAATGTTAAATTTCTGTATAAATTCCTTTAAATTACTATATTTATTTGTTAATATTTGTTATACAAATTCTTCTAGCAAACTAGTAATTTAAGGATGTGAAATATGAAGCAGCATATAAAAAGACCTTATTGGTATTTACCTATATTATTGATAGGACTGGTCACAGCATTCTGGTTTTTTAAAACCCTTTATTTTATAGAGGAGCTTGATCTAAGTCCTCATAAAAAATTGATTCTTCTTTCTTCAGCAGGGTTTGGGCTGGTCATTGCCTCCATGTTTTTCGCCAGGAGGTCTTTAATAGGAAGCTTGGCGGCTTTTTTGGTCTACTCCCTCATGTCTTTTCTTTTATACGCGGATGTTGTCTACGAAAGGTACTATGATGCAATTCTCCACATAGAATTAGCAGGACAGGCAAACCAGCTGGGAGAAATTGCAGATTCAGTTGTCTCATTAATGTACAAGTCTGATCTGCTTTATTGGGCCGACCTTCCTTTGCTGGCAATCTCCTTTTATTTCATGCACAAAAAGAACGATTCTGCCGGTAACCGCCTTAAGCAAGCTGCTTCAGCCGGGGGAATTGGAATGGCCGCCATATTGATTGCTTCGTTTCTCCCTTTACAGCCTGAACATACAGATCAGTACAAAGTATCCTTAACAGGCATAATCCCTGCACATATTTATGACATTGCCCAAAGTTACCGCGAAAAGGCTTTGGCAGAGGAATATGCCAAGCAGCAAAAAAAACAGCTGGCAAAACTAAAGCAAAAATTTGAAGATAAATTTGAGACACCAGCAGAGTCTGCAATCTTTGGAAAATATAAAGGGAAAAACCTGATTATGGTTCAGGCAGAATCTCTTAACACCTTTCCCATCGGTATGAACATTAATGGGCAAGACATTACACCCAATATCGATCAATTAATAGCTTCAAGCAGCTATTACCCAAATACTTATCTGCAGATCGGGCGTGGAAACACCTCAGATGCAGAGTTTGTTGCCAATAATTCAATGTATCCGATTGCCGCTAAAGGGATCTATCAAACATATCCTGATAACCACTTTCTGTCTCTGCCTGTGGCCCTAAATAAAATGGGGTACACAACGAGTGCCACTCATGGAAACAGCCCGGATTTTTGGAACCGGCAGGAAGCATACCGCCAGCAAGGTTATGATCATTTTTACCATATTAATCATCCCAAAATTGACCGAAGTGAAATTATTGGAATGGGAATCTCGGATGAAAGCATTTTTAATCAAATGGCAAGCCTATATAAAGAAATGGAAAAACCATTTTATAACTTTATTATTACGCTATCTGTCCATAGACCATTTGAATTGCCAATAGAACATCAATACCTGGATCTGCCGGCTGAGTTCAAAGATACACCCACAGGAAATTACCTTCAAAGCGTCCATTATTTTGATCAGGCCTTAGGAAACTTTATTAAGGAACTTAAGAAGGACAATTTATGGGATGATACCATATTCGTTATGTATGGTGATCACTATGGATTGGTTCCAAAGAATGAAGCTGAAATAAAGAAGCTTCTCGATATCAAGTTCGATGAAAAAGAACGCTTCAGGGTACCGCTGATCATCCATCATCCAGGCCAGGTAAAAGGGCAAGTGAGTACCATTACGACAAGCCAGATGGATATCTACCCGACCATTTCTACTCTTTTAGGTATTCAAGGGCCTCTCATTCAATTTGGTGAATCTCTTGACTTAAAAAAAGAAGGGTTTGCGGGATTTGCCTATGAAACAACCAGGTACACCTATTTTACCGATGATTATGATTATATGGCCTCACATGATGGGAAATTTGAATCGGGAACCTGTGTAGACAATCGAACAGGCAAAAAAGCAGATATTGAGGCTTGCAGAGGTGTTTATAATAAGTTAAGGAATGACGTTCAAGATTCGAAGTTTTTATTGGAAAACAATATGGTTAGAAAAGTATTTGAAATGGAATAAGGCGGGCCTCTATGCCCGCCTTTTACTATAATGCTTACTCTTTAGGATTGTGCACTTTACTCCTTGCTCAGCTGATCCTTATCTATAGGAATCTTTAATTCCCAGCCTTTGACCCATTCAGGTATATAATTCGTTGTACGGAAATATAAATCATCATTATATTGAGTTTTGAATTTTATTAATTGATTTTTACGCTTTTTATTGTCTAGATCCCCTTCGCTATCGATTCTGCTTGCCGGGGTCATTGCCTTGCCCTTTTGTAAGGAAAGATCGTATTTTCTCTCTTCAGCAAAGTCACCCTCTACATGGAAATACACCCAGACTTCATTTGGCTTTTTTTCGACTTTCTTCACAACAATACCTCCGCCTTCCCCTTGGGGCAAATAAAGAGGCAGTTTCTCAGAAATGGTTGTTGTATATTCCTTTATTTGATCCGGCTCGAAAAATCTATAATACGATTTGAGGGTAATCGATTCCGGTATGTCTTCAACTGGAGTGTAGATCCTCTTCCCTTTCCCTGTTCCAAATCCGGATTTATATCTAAACGTATCACTTGTGCCCCCTATTTGCTTTAATTCATTTCCGTCTTCATCCAGCAGCTTGTAATCGATTACTTTCCCGTTATTGATTAGCTCTGTTTTTTGTTTGCGTTCTATCTCCACGAGAACACCACTTGGAGCAAATGCGATTTTATTTACTTTTATTTCACCTAATTCGGTAGTCTTTGAGGCATTTGGATTTAGCGTATATATTTTACCAATCCTCTTGATAGGGAAGGAAAACTCCCATTCGCCCTTGATGAATTGCGACTCCATATTATCAGGACTGGAGGCGATCAATTCTTGAATATTAAAATCTAGGGTGAATTGGTTTGGCAGATTCTTTTCGATCTCTAAATTTTGTACTTTAATAATCTTATTCCCCTGCTTTTTCTCCCCCCCGCCTGATAATCCATATTCACTTACTTTCTCACCATCAACACTTATATTAAATAGAAAAATATCAAGAAGGTTTTCTTTCAATTTATCATCCTCAGGCTCAAGTGAATATGATATAGAAATTCGTGCTCCATCATATAGCACTTCATGAATGGTAATTCTGACCCCTTCACTTACAACTGATTGATTAATAACCTGCACTTTGTTTTCTTTAACCGCTTCCTTTTGCCCTTCATCCCCATATTTGGATAGGAAGGTTTCAAGAAACGGCAATGCTGTAACCACCTCCTGCTTCAATGGAGTTTGCAGCAGGACAGCTAATGTTATAATGGCAAGTGCAACAGGTGCAAGGACATATGCAGCAGCCGTTTGAACTATATTTCCTTTCCTTTTAGGCGGTTCCTTATTTTCTTGTATTTTTCTAAAAACAGCTTTACGGTCATCTGCTGTAAATTTCAATTTCTCTTTTTCTTCTTCAGTCAGCATTTTATGTAAATGGTTAAAAGGACTATTCATTTGAAAATACCTCCTTTTCCAATAAAGGTGCCAGCTGCTTCTTGGCCCGGCGAAGCCTTGTATTTACTGTTGCTTCTGGAAGATTTAGTATAGTAGAGATTTCCTTTATGGTTAAATCCTGATAATATCTCATCAAAATGACTTCCCTGTACTTTAGCCTTAATGTGAAAACTGCTTTTTTAATTACCTTGGAAGCTTCCTGCTCCAAATAGTTTTCATCAATAGGAGATTCCTTTTTGTTTGTTTCAGGGCTGGTACCTAAGAGGATCACTCGCTTGAACAAAGAGCTTTTTAAATGATCCTTGCATTTATTTATCGTAATCCGATAAAGCCAGGTTTTTATAGAACTATCACCTCTAAATGCTGCCAAGTGCTGAAAGGCAGCTACGAACACGTTCTGTACAATGTCTTTTGCCTCCTCAGTATTTTTTACGTAAGAATAGGCAAGAAAGGTTAGTTCATTTCCATGCTCAATCATAAGTTCTTCTATTATTTGTTCTATGTTATGGTTGAGATTGACTTTTTCTATTTTTTCGGCATTCATCTTCATCCCCCTTTCAATAGTTAGACGAGCATGCAAGGAATATTTGTTCAAGTTATAAGAAAAATGATTTAACTATGTAATCACTCAATGTTTAGCCGTTGCCTCTCATAGATTGACACTTACTTCATAAAAAGTAAATCTGAACCATTATATCAATATGCCGCAGGTGGAATTATTTAAGGCATCTATGGTAAGATAAAAATGTTTTTATTTTGATAATTTTAAGGAGAATTATTACATGGAGAAGATAAAATATCCGGTTTACGACTATATGAAGTTCATTTGGAAAAAGAAGCTTTTGTTGATCGGTTTTACTATTTTGTGCATGGTGATTGGTGCGGGGCTTAGTTATACAAAGCAGACTGTGTATACTTCGACTGCAAATGTTTTCACCGGAAACGCGGAAAATGATTTACTATCAAAACCAGAATTGATCACACCTATCTATAAAGAGGAACTTCCGGATGGGATAAGTGATTCCCTAAATATCAAAATTGTTGGACCGTTCCATATTTCATTAAGTTTAAGCGGACCGAACAAAGAAGCAGTAGAAAGCAATACAAAAAAAGTAGCTGAGCAATATACACAGGACCTGACAGAGCGATTTAATGAACAGTATGAGGCTCAGAAAAATTACAAGAATGCTCTTGAAGGATTAATGGAAGAAACAAAAGAGACTATTTCACAATATAATCAGCTGAAGCAGGAAACCTCAGACGAAAACAAGCTATTTAACTTTACTGAGGCATTGATCAATAAAAGGTATTGGGAGTATACAACAGACTTTCGTGATGCCGACTTAGATTTATCTATGGCAGAACCTCCTAGGTTAATACCGGGCATTTCAACAACCCAAACATCAAATAACCTTCTTAGAAATACTATACTTGCTGGTGCCTTTGGCTTCCAACTAATGCTGGTCCTTCTAGTGCTTTGGAAATATATCATTAACGCTCGCCGCGCATTATCGGAGCGAAAATAGTTTTATAATATTGAAACCCTTAAAATCCTTGATGCCATTGGTGTTTTAAGGGTTTTGCCGGTTAAAAAAACAGAAGGTGTTTATATGAGCAATTCATTTGTAAAAAATACGATCATGACGTTAAGCAGGCAAATCTCCGGTATTTTACTTGGCCTTTTGGCTTCCATTATTATTGCAAGATCATTAGGCCCTGAAGGAAATGGCTTGTACCAGCTGATTGTCCTGCTTCCTACTACCCTTATGACCCTGCTTAATTTGGGTGTAGGTACCTCCAGTGTGTATTACGTTGGACAGAAGAAATATGACATAAAGGATATTATCAAGACGAATACTGCTTCAGGCGCTGTTTTAAGTCTAGCAGCTGTCATTATTGGCCTTATAGGCGTTATGTTTTTTTCGGACAAGTTCTTTGAAGGAGTGCCGCCAAATTACCTTTACTTCATTCTGCTGATTATGCCGCTGCTAATGCTTAATGATTTTTATCTGGTTATTTTTCAGGGAGTCCAGGATTTTAAATCCTTTAATTCACTGGCTCTATTAAGACAGCTGGCCGCATTGATTACTCTGGTTATATTTATTTTTGTGCTCAAGATCGGTCTTGTCGGAACAGTCATTGCTTTTATTGCAGGGGTTGTAACGCAATTTATAGTAACGCTGATTCTGCTGAATAAAAATCTAAAAACCAATTTGTTCTCAGGGAGCTTTTCTAAGGCTTATTTTAAGGAATCCTTTTCATTCGGCTTTAAAGCCCACTTCAGCAATGTATTGTCATTCATCAATTACAGAGCTGATATCTACCTTATTTCAATGTTCCTTAATCCAGCGGCGGTTGGTTTATACGGAGTGGCTGTCAGTATCGCAGAAAGATTATGGATTGTTTCTCAATCCATTTCTTCGGTTTTATACCCAGCCATCTCTTCTTCAAGTGATGTTGATAGTAAAAATAAACTAACAAGCGTAATAAGCAGAAACGTTTTATTCTTTTCTATAATAGCCGGTATCGTTTTTTACTTTGCCAGCGATATCATTTTCAGATTGCTATTTGGAGAGGCATATGCAGACAGTTCCGATATTTTAAAAATGCTGCTGCCTGGAATTATCTTATTCTCTGTTGATCGAATACTTTCCAATGATCTAGCAGGGAGAGGAAAGCCCGAGCTAAATATGTACACTTCTATTTTCACAGTAGCTTCTAATATTATTTTAAATATCCTGCTCATTCCCAAAGTTGGAATAGCTGGGGCTGCTATAAGTACCTCAGTCACTTATAGTTTAAGTACACTGGTAAAAATGATTTTATTCAAAAGGGAAACAGGCGTATCTTATTCAAAGATGGTTCTATTGCAAAAAGAGGATCTTATCCTTTTCAAACGACTAATCAATAAGGCGGTAAAAAGATCATGAAAGTCCTAATCATCCCTTCATGGTACCCTATTAAAGAAAATCCGATTTTAGGCATATTCTTCAAGGAGCAGGCAAAAGCTATCCAAAAAAGCGGATGTGACGTTACTGTTATCTATCCTGAAATAAAAACGATGCGTTTCTATAATGCCAATTGGAAAAAAGGGATCAAAGCCGAGGATGAGGAAGGTATAAAAACATACCGCTACAGAGGGTATAACCCCTTCCCTGCCAGAATCCCTTATGCTACAGGATATATCTATTATTTAAGATTGAAAACGCTATACAGCCAAATGGTTAAAGCAGAAGGGAAGCCAGATATTATCCATGCCCACTCATGTCTTTGGGGAGGCTGGGCAGCAGCAAAAATAGCGGCGGAAGAAAAGATTCCTCTTGTTGTTACCGAACATTCGAGCAAACTAGTTAGAGGCCTGCTTAAGCCATATGAAGAGAAAGAAATCACTAAAACGCTGAGGCAAACAGACAGAATTATATCAGTAGGGCCAAGTTTAAAAAAAGCGCTAGCACATTATACGGACAAAGAAATTGTTGAAATCCCCAACATAGTAGATTTCAAAAGCTTTCAGAATGCAGACCTTGTTGAGGCCAGCAAAACGAATAACTTCAGATTCTTCTCGTTAGCTTTATTAACGCCCAATAAAGGGATGGACTTACTGATCAGAAGTTTTGCCAGTGGCTTTAAAGACCAGGAAGCTGAACTATTTATCGGTGGAGACGGCGCCCAAAAAGAAGAATTAATGAACCTGGCCAAAACATTGGGTGTTGATAAGCAAGTAATATTTCTGGGTGCGATAAACCGGGAAGAAGTAATACAGCAGATGAATGCGTGTGATACTTTTGTACTTGCCAGTAAATTTGAAACATTCGGGGTTGTGCTAATTGAGGCCCTAGCCTGCGGAAAGCCGGTGATTTCAACAGACTCGGGAGGACCTGGTTCCATCGTTAATGAAAAGAACGGAATTATTGTTCCTGTTGATAACGAAGAAAAGCTCCGCCAAGCGATGGAAAAGGTCTACCATAACTATTCAGATTATGACTCAAAAGAAATACGCGAAGATTGTTCGGCAAGATTCAGTGAAGAAGTGATTATGGAACAAATTTTAAGAATATATCAAACTCTAGTTTAGAGGTACTCAACATGAATTGGAAAGCCACAGCTTATATAGTTGTATTTGCTCTGATTTTTTTAGACTCGTTTTTCTTTAATGTTCCCATTGGCCCCTTACGAATAACACTATTAAGGCTGGTTATCGGAGTGCTATTCATTATTATGCTTGATCAGATTTTTCTTAAGAGAAATCCTTTGATTACTGATCATATTAAATTCCCGCTGGCCTTTCTGGGAATTTGGTTTTACTATGGCGCCCTTTCGCTAGTATGGACAAGCAATAAAGGGACAGCAGTGAAGGAGCTTTATTACTTTGCCGTCTTCTTATTGTTAATTATTGTTTTGATATTTTTACTGCAGCACCTTAAGAGCAGCTTGATAACGAAAACATTTTGGATTAGCGGCTTTGTATTGGTCCTGATCTCTGTTTTGGAGTTTAAATTTAATATCCATTTGCCTACCTCCCGTTTCGTCATTGAAGCAGAAAGATTTACGGATGCCACAGCGAGTCGGGCTACAGGCTTCTTTTACAATGAAAATGACTTTGCTTTATACTTAGTCATGATCATTCCATTCTATTTAGCGGGACTGCTAAAAAAGCCGATATTATTCAAATTAGTAAATACCGGTTTGATTATAGCCATCTTTATAATTACGTATTTAAATGATGCCCGATTAAGTGTAATGGCTATAGTCCTGCAAGTACTGCTATTTACATTGCTATCATTTAGACGTTTCATTAAACATAGCGCACGCCTGTTTCTGTTATTCAGTCCACTCCTATTCCTAGCAGCAGCTGGCATTTTCTATTACCTTTCAAACGCTTCTTTATTTGAAGGGATCAAAGCCGGCCAGGGATCTGGATTTATTCGGATGAACTTATACTTAAGCGGCCTATACGCATCCTTTAAGTCCTTTATGTTAGGAGTAGGTCCAGGAAACTTCCAGCATCATATTTATTTTAATACACTTGGATTTACGAATCCCCATAACTGGTGGCTAGAGATCCTCACTAACTATGGCCTCTTCATTTTTGCAGGTTATTGCATATTCTTTGGCTATATCTTAATCCAGTTATATTTGATTTACTGGTCGGATAAAAAGAATAATAAACTGGCTTTGACTCTTTTCCTAAGCTTTATCGGCTTTGCGATAGCATGCCTGGGGCCAAGCAGCTTATTTTACTTCTGGCCGATGTGGCTGCTGTATGGCGTAACCCTTGGATATATTGTTCAAAAAAGAAAATATTTAAAAAGGGAACGCACTCCTGATCATTCTCTAGAAAGTAAAGAAGGCTGACTCAAATGAGTCAGCCTTCTTTTTTCAATTACTTAAATAGATTTTTCAACTTAGTGAATACAGTCTCGCTTACAGCACCTTTTCCACCAAGAACCGTTACTTTTTCCACGGATTCTTCAGCAAGGAAAGCTTCTGTCTCTGCCGGCAAGTTAGCATCAGTTAACAAAATGCCTGTATCATTCTTAGCAGCTAAAGCGGCACCCGCAAGAGCATCGGCAAATTGCTTTCCAGTTGCTACATAGTACTCGTAAGCACCGTTATCAAAATGCTTTGCAACATTTAAAGAAGTTTCATAACGAGTCTTCCCGCCAATACGGTAAGGGTTAGGCAATTCACTTGCTACTGAGAAAGATACAACTCCAGTTCCGCCAATTACCAGTGACTTGGAAGCACCTAAATCTCTGATAGCAGTGCTTGTTACAGATGGAAGGCTATACATTTCAGTTAATAGAATCGGCATTCCATTTGAAGCCGCATAGGCAGCAGCAGATAGAGCATCTGGGAAGTCCTTGCCTCTAACTACAACAACTTCTTCTGCCCCATTAGGAGCTACCTCATATGCAATGGCTGCAGCTGTTGCAAAACGGTCTTTGCCGGATAAACGATCAACATTCAATCCAGAGTCTTCCAGGTCTTGAGCAATTGCTTCACTTACAGCACCTTTTCCTCCGAGAATAATTACATTTTTGGCACCTAAACGCTCAATTTCAGCCTTTGTTGCATCCGAAAGACTGTTCGGTTTTGTTAATAGCAATGGAGCATCATTCTTCTTAGCTAACGGGATACCCGCAAGAGCATCGGCATAGTTATCACCGCGTGCCAATACGACAGTATCAGCTTCAGTCCAGCCTTTTTTGCTGATTTCGACTGCAGTTACATAGCGGTCAGAACCAGAAAGGCGATTTACACGCTCTGCGTCTTCATTGCGGTAAATGTCTACTACCTGTTCAGTGGTATTTCCTGCACCATCTACAAGAGTTAATGTGAAGGAGTTATCCCCTTCTTTTACAGGAACAGTAACTTCCGTAGTTGCAGTATCAGGCTCAGCCAATTCTTCCATCTGCTGAACGAATACCTTTTCCCCATCTAATAATAATGTAAAGGCATTGAAGTTATCTTCAATATCAACATTAAATGTAACTTCTTCAACTTCTTTATCAACAAATCTAGGAGCATCCGTGTTTAACACAGGGCTTGTTGTATCAATCATGATTTTGCGGGCAAATGAAAACTCTTTTCCGGAAACGTCTGTTGCTACGATTTGGACATCATATTTTCCATCCTGTTCAAACGTAACAGTTGCAGTAAATTCATATTCCCCTTTGTCGTTTTGCTTGAAAGAAACATCCTTGCCATTTACAGTTAAAGACTTAAGGGCGATATCCTCATGTACCAGTCCAGAGAATGTAATGGAACGAGTATTGTAATGTCCAAATGGAACGAGCTCATCAGTAGAGACATCAATAATCGGAAGTCCAGAATCCCCTACGGCTACTTCATCGAAGGACACATTATAAACCTTATCGACAGCAGCTACTTCAACAACAGCTTTTTCAGGAATGGAATCAAGAACAACACTTGTTTTATCTGCAGCTGCATCAGCTACTTTCACTCCATTTACAAACACAGCATAAGCCGCAATACCAACACCTGCATCAGAAGCTTTCCAGCTTACTGTTTTGGTTTCAGCATCATATTCTGCCTCAAGTTTAGGAGCTGTATTATCTACGTATACAGGCACTTTCTTCGTTTGCCATTCAGCACCCTCGTAATGAACTTTTCCTTTTAGCTCATAGTAATATAAGCCATCTTCCGCCGCTTTTCCTTTAATTTTTCCATCCCAGGCGCGTTCAGGGTTGAAGTCATAAGGATTGGTATCACCGGAATCAAACCAATTCTTTCTGACATTTGATTCAAGGTTTACTCTTGCTACCTGCTTGCCATCTTTATCAAGGATATTCGTCTGCAATTCCTTGGCATTACGAAGCATAGCTGGAAGAGCATTAATATCGTCAAGGTTGCCATCGCCATTCGGTGAAAATGCGTATACATCCTTGCCATCTACTTTTAGCATATCTGCGAAATAATCACCATTTTCGACTAGCATATCTGTAGGGAACGCATCATAGAATCTATTTTCCCCCAGAGTCTTAAAGCCATCGAAGATTTCAGGGCGGTCCCACTCACCATAGAAGCCCAGGTAAGGTACAGTTAGTGTTGGGTTTACACTATCTTTCTTGGCATCTTCTAAATGCACAAAACCTTCTACGAAGATATCTTCTTTAAGGTAAAGGGAAATTGGCTTTCCATCCTTATCCAACCCTGGAAGTTTTGCTTTAGAGATATCAACTGTGACTGTGAACTCTACAGTTTCACCTGGAGCCACTGTCACTGTCTCAGGACCATCAACTTCAACACCAGCAAGGTCCCCGGCAATTAGAGCATTGCGGTCTTCTTCGCCTTCAACCTGCTGAATTGTATCAGCTAGTACACGTGTTTTTACGTTATAAGTAACTTCTTCTGAATCAGAAATATTGGTAACCGCTAAAGGCAGTTCAAATTTTGTTTCTTTAAAGTCAAAGAGTTCTACTTTCGCTTCCCCTGTTGACTGATCAGTTAAAATAGCTGGCGAAGAAACGGCACTAAATGTTTGCATCATGCCAGCACCCTGACGGCGAGGTGAGAAAGGCTGGCCATGAACATCATCAATTGTTTTCGCTGTATTAACTAATAGCACCTTCGCCAATCGTGTACGCTGTTCAAAATCCAGATCAGAGAATCGGTCATCCTCTTGCAGAAATTGCTGAACCAATGCAGATCCGCCGGCAACATGAGGAGCTGCCATGGAAGTTCCGCTCATAACCGTATATTTATCATCATTTACTGTAGAATAGATATTTCCACCAGGAGCTGTGATTTCCGGCTTCAATCTTAAATCAGGCGTAACACCCCAAGAAGTGAAGTCAGTCATACGGCCCATTACCGGATCTTCTTTTTTGCTAGTTTGGGCAACAGAAGCAGTTGCATCACCATTCGCAATCGCTTTTTCCAATTCTTCTCCATCGCCTGCTGAAATCATCATAAACGGCACATCCCAGCCGCCCTGGTTTTCATAGAATGTTCCTGCTCCTGAATCATATACAATAATTCCTGCAGCACCTGCTTCTGCAGCGTTTACTGTTTTATCAAAGAATGATAGAGTTCCCCGCTTAACAACGACAATCTTGCCTTCTACATCGACACCTTCGTAATCAGAAGGGTTTCCGCAAACTTTACAAGCCTTTCCGCTTTCTTCCGTCACACCATTTGCCTGAGATAAGCTTACAAGCTCTAAACCAGAAGCAGCAAGACTGGACCAATCATCCACTCCATATCCAGTAAATGTCTTTCCGCCTACTGTTGCTTGATGCTGGTATAAATAGGCTACGTTACCTGAAGCAGCAACCTGCAGAGTATCCGGATTTAATCCCGGGGATCCAACTACCCCAATATCCGGGTTCTTAGCATATGGCGCATCCCAACCGCTTCCCAGATGTGCAGAGTTACCCGCAGAGACAGCGCAAACAATTCCGTTCTCTACCGCTCTAGTAATGGCAATATCCTCAGCGCCCTGCTCTTCATAGAATGCAGCAGTTGATCCTAAGCTCATATTTAATACATCAGCACCGAGTTTAATAGAATCATCAATGGCTGCTAAATAAACATCAGACCATGTTGACGGAAAATTCGGATCATTACTGAATACTTTCATTCCAAGAACCTGTGCTTCAGGAGCGACACCCTTGATTCCTCCAGTTTTTTCATCCCCATTTGCTGCGACTGTACCGGCAACGTGCATACCATGCATGGAGGCAGCAGGTCCAAGGTCTAAAATAGTGTCATTGCTGTCATAGTAGTTATAGCCATAAGGTACTTTACCTGAATAATATTTACCTTTTAGGCCATCTTCTTTAACAAGAGCATCTACTTCGCTCTTTTCCAGATCAGCATTGGTTTTATCAATATTCTGGAAATCTTTATGGGAAGGATCGACACCTGTGTCAATTACTGAAACAATCATGCCTTCCCCTTTATATCCGGCATCTCCCCAAGTGGCAGCTGATTGGATAAAACTGTGGCTTGTCTTCATGTTAGGCTCTACTTCTGGACGGTTGTAAGCATTGGCTAAATAAACTGCTTTTACACCAGATAAACCTTCAATTTTAGCGACTTCCCCGTATTTTACTTCACCGCTGAATCCATTAAAAGCGGTAGAGAAGTTTTTAAGATATTCAAATTTTACGCCCTTTGATTTAATCTCACTTTTCACCGAACTTTGCTGTTTTAACACTTTTGAAGCCAGTGATTTTTTTGTCGATTCTGATAATTCTTTGTAAAGTTTGCCTTCTTCAGTTGCAGTCTCTAAAGGGGTTTTTCCGTCAAGTTCAACAATTACGCGAACTTTATCAGAAGCTTTTAATTCGGATTTAAGAGTCTTATCTTTAAGTTCTGTTTTCTTTAATGTCTCTGCTTTTAATTCTTTAATTTGGCTAATTTTTTGGTCGTAGAAGTCATTTGAACTTTTGGTGGTTGCAGAAGCTGTGTAGCTGAAGCTTGATAGAACTAATGCAGAAGTAAGGGCATATGAAGCTATTTTACCGGCCTTTTTCCTATTTTGTTTTTTCAACTTTTTTCTTCCCCCATTATCCTTTGAATTATAAGAATGCTATGTACAATTGACCTTAGTACAATATTCCTAAGACAAGACCTGCCTCCTTTTACAAAATTGGTATTAATAGTTATATTTTACAAATTGCTAGATTGTTAGTCAATCAATATTTAGACAGTTCTAAATATTGAACCTATTACTTTCGATACAAAAAAAAGGAGACACTAATAACAAGGTCTCCTTTTCTCCTATTTTTTATAGTCATTAAGCCTTCACATACCACTTTTTCAAGTGGAGAATAATAGCAACAGCAGACCAGGCTAAAAGCATCACGCCGGCATAGGCAAGCTGCGGATATTGGGTGATCAGGTCCATTTTACTTAATAGCCAGGCCGAAAAAGACACCTCTTCCCCTCCAGCATTGATCATTATGCGGGCCAGGAAGGAATAAACGATAAACTTGCCAAAATAAATGAGGAAGCTATTTCGGCCGAACGCTTCTATATACCATGAAAATATAGTTTTTCTCGTATTTCTTAGCTGATCAAAAATCAGATGGATAAAAGCGAATACAATGATTACGCTGCCCGCTGTGAGCATCGCAAATGAAGGAGTCCAGATTTTTTTATTGAAGGGCAAGAAGTTTGAAGCTGCGTAAGAAAGAAGCAATACTGCAGCTCCAAAAAGAATTAATTCTTTCCAGGCCCCTTTATCCCGCTTTTCCAACAAAATTTTTCCCGCTATCATGCCCAGGAGCACATTCGAGAGAGCACCTATTACCGTCATAAAACCTTCAGGATCATAGCCCATTGTCCCCTGATGATACAAATGCTCAGCTCCGAATACGGCGACATCAATGATGCCTGACGGATTGCAGTCCGGCTGCAAAAGCCCATCCGTACAGCTTTGGCTAAATGAAAATAACATATATCCATGAATAAGCAGGATAAAAGCAACAACAGGGATAAGCAATCGCCATGATTTTACGAGAGTGGATATAATAACCGCGAGCAGCCCAATAACTCCATATAACTGAAGAACCCCTGTAATGCGTATAGTGGAAAAATCAATTTTCCAATCGACAATCATATTAAAGAGTAATCCATAGATAATTAACCGAATGGTCCTCTTAATCAGCTTGCTCCAGTTCACGCCGCGTTGATAGGCAAAAGCCATCCCTACTCCGAAAACCGTTATAAATCCAGGCAATATATAGTCCATGATTGTAATATCGTACCACCTGGCATGGCGGAGATACTCGTATCCTCCAGCCGGAATATGAAATAAAAACACAGACAGCAATACAATCAGTCCTCTTGTAATATCAAGGGAGCGAAACCTTCTCTTTTTCGGTGCTTCTTTTAATGCACGTTCCATAAACAATGTCCTTTCTAGCAAATGTCATTACTGTTATATGATATAATACTTCATGGAAAAAAACGCAGAAAAGAGGACTTTTCTTGAAACGATTGATAGGTTTATTTTTAATCATAGCGTTATTTATTGGCGGATATTTCTTGTTAAAAGAAGAAACAGTTATATTTTATTCTCCCCATGCAGATGACGAAGTATTAAGCATGGGAGGTTCGATTATAAAGGCAGTGGAAGAAGATAAAAATGTCATAGTTATATTGCTGTCCAAAGGCCTTGCTAGCAGTGCCTATCATAAGGTGAATACCAAGCTTCAGGAAGAAGGCTATGATAACATATCCCCTCAGGAATTTGGAGAGGCAAGGATTAAGGAGTTTAAAAAATCCGTTGAGACAATGGGTGTGAAACCTGAAAATATTCTTATTTATGATTTGCCGGATGCTGCATTCACACCTGATATGGTAAAAGAAATCATGATTGATATGGAAAAGGACTACCCTGGTGCAACCCATCATGTGATGACAGATCATGACCCTCATCCAGACCATGCTTCAACAGGTAAGGCTTTAAAAGCCCTGCAAAAAGAAGGGACAATTAAAAAGGCTGGTTATTACCATATCCCCATTCAGGAATTCGAAAATTTATCCTATACAGGCAAAGATGAAATAAGTGAGGAACATGCGGAGAAGTACCAAAACGCTTTGGATGCTTATGGCGAATGGGCCCCTGAAGAAGATAAATTTCAGATCGGGCAAATCTCGGTTACAGACTACTTTGAGAATGCGATTAAATACCTGGAAAGCAGATGGCATCAATAAAAAGGATAAATTTGTAATGTTATTGTAGATTTTGGTTTTAAAAGAATGTTAGGATTCAATAGAGAGATTATTGAAAGGCGGAGGAGAATGTTTAAAAAAGCTTTATCCTTTTTACTTGTATTTAGCCTGTTTTTGGGATTCTTCAGCCCTGCGACAAGCATGGCTGAAGAAACTTATGAAATTCCCACATACTATGAGACTAACAAGCTGCTAACAGAAGCGGCACTGGCAAAGAATATCCCGCCAGAAATTGCTAAAACACTCGCTTACCAGGAAAGCGGCTGGAACCAATTTAAGGATGGTAAACCATATGTAGCGCCTGATGGCGGAATCGGCATTATGCAGGTAACAAATGATGACAGATTTGATGAAGACCTATTGAAGACTGACATCGAATACAATATTAATGCCGGTTTGCAAAAGCTTGATGAGAAATTTCGCGGTGTTGATGGCAAACTGCCAACCTTAAATAATAATGACCGTGACATTCTCGAAAGCTGGTATTTTGCTATTTTAGCTTATAACGGCAGAGTTGAGGAAAATAGCCCATTAAAATTAACAACAGATGGAAGCAGAAATGAAGATGCTTATCAGGAAAAGTTCTTTAGGTTAATGAACGATTCCTTTTATATCGGAATGGATATACACCCGATTCCATTTGACTTTAAGCCTGAAGATTTTACGTATAGCGGTGCACCGAATCACCTCTTAAGCTTTAATAAAGATAATTATGAAATTCCCGGGCATCTGTTGCATGAGACAGAGCATAAATTTACGCAAAATGATATCTTGCTTTCCGCGGATAGCGCGAACTTCCGTGAGGCTCCCTCCAGCTTATCAAAATCGCTGAAGGATCTTCCATCAGGTGAAAGAGAAGCTGTGAGAGTACTGGATAAATCATTTGTTTATGATCAATCAAACAAATACGGATTAGCGGATGACAAGATGCGGTTTAGACAATACGTCTGGTATAAAGTAGAGATGCAGGATGGCAGAATGGCTTATACCGCCTCAAGTGACCTTAAGCATCTTGGCAAAAGATTATACGGAAAGACCCGTTATGATACAGCAGTTTCCATCTCCCAGGAAGGCTGGAAGGATGGTGCAGGCACAGTAGTGCTTGCCTATGGAGAAGATTTTCCTGATGCACTAGCCGGGACTCCATTAGCCTATCAGCTGGATGCCCCAATGCTATTAACTAAGGTTAATAGCTTACCAGATTCAACAAAAGCCGAGATTAGAAGATTGAAACCAAAAGCAGCATATATCCTTGGCGGTACTGGTGCTGTTAGCAAAAATGTAGAAGCTGAACTTAAGCAACTAGGAATTATGGAAATTAGCCGTCTCGGCGGCAAAACCAGATTTGAAACGGCAAATGAAATTGCTATGCATATGCCTAATAAGGGAGATAAGGCCGTCCTTGCATATGGACGCAACTTCCCAGACGCACTGGCGATTGCTCCTTATGCAGCCAGGAATGGATATCCTATTCTTTTAACTGAGACGAATAAAATTCCTGCCGCGACAGCGACTATCCTGAAAGGCTTTAGCGAAACGCTTGTTGCTGGCGGCTATGGTGTTATCAGTGAAAACGCGATCGCCAACCTAAACACTGTCCGTTTTAGAGGAACAGATCGTTTTGGAACAAACGCCGATATTGTAAGGAAGTTAGAAATGGGAAGTGAACAAGCCTTTGTAGCCACCGGCTATAATTTTGCAGATGCTTTAACAGGAGCAGTTCTAGTTGCTAAAAAGAACTCACACCTTCTGTTAACACCGCCAGCTTCCATTAAAGATCCTATTAAAACGACCATTCTAGAGAAAAAGTACGATCACTTCCAATTCCTTGGCGGTAAGTCAGTGGTTGGTATTGAGAATGAGCTTGGAAAAATGATAGAAAGATAGAGATGGCTTTAAGCATTTCTGAGACCGAACAACCCCCACTTTTGTGAAAGTGGGGGTTGGCACATTTTAATAGCCATCTTACCTCGAAAAAAAGGAACAAAATTTAAGAGTTGCAGATGAACACATATATAAACCGTATCTTCCGCAATTATCAAACTTTCTTACACCTCATACCCAATCAACCATGCTAAACGCTTAATTTGAATTGACCCAGGCATTGTACTCAGCAGGAGGTTTCTGAGTTGGATTGCTGCAGGGTTCTCAAGCTGCATAAATCTGCCCATAAATCTAGATCCCCTTACAATTTGTGTGGTTCGCGGAATTCTCATTTTTTCATAATCCCTAAAAGCTTGTTGCATATTTTCTGGATGTTTCTCAAGGCACCGAGATAATATTATAGCATCTTCTATAGCCTGGGCTCCCCCTTGTCCCAAATTGGGCAGCATCGGATGAGCCGCGTCCCCAAGTAAAATAGCCCTGCCTTGACTCCATGATTTAATCGGTTTTCTATCAAAAATTTCATGGGTGAGGATATTCGTTTCCTTAGTTGACTCAATGACAGCTTCTATCGGTCCCCACCATCCCCTAAAATGCTCCAAAGCAGTTTTTTTCCTGTTCTGCGCTGTCTTCAATGTTCCCTCTGGGGTATTGATAGCTGCAAACCAATAAATTCGGCCTTTCCCCAAATGAGAGAATCCGAACCTTTTACCGGGACCCCAAGCCTCAAAGCCACCTCCCAGTTCAATAGGAAAGCGCACATCATTAAAATGAGAGATGCCGCGAATAGCAGTAAACCCAGAATAACGAAGAGGTGTAGAGCCAACTAACAATCTCCTTACTTGGGAATGAACTCCGTCGGCACCGATTAAAAGATCGCCTTCGACAACCTCCTCTTTCTCAAATTTCGCGCTGATTTTCGATGCATCCTTTTCTATGCTAATAAGCTTTTTCCCCAAAATAACAGTACCCGGCTTTAAATTTTGATATAAAATGCTTTGTAAGTCTGCTCGATGAATTAAATAACTGTATGTCCCATATTGTTTTGCTTGTACATGAACCGGTAAATCCACCAGCAGCTTTCCATCCCAAGTCCTTATTTCTGCTTTTTTAACGGATGATCCCATTCTGCGAACCTGTTCGCCTATACCCAGCTTGTCCAATGCCTTCATAGCATTTGCAGCCAAAACAATTCCTGCACCAAATTCCTTAAGTTCCGCAGCTTTCTCGTATACAGAAACGTCCAGGCCTAACTGCTGCAATGCATTTGCAGCTGAAAGTCCACCTAACCCGCCACCAATAACGATTGTTTTGGGGAGAGCAGCTGGTATTCCCATATTGATCACCCTTTCATGCAATGCTTACTATTTAAGATACTACCAAAATCATTTCCTCACCGCCTCAAAAGCTTGGAATTTCTTGTGTTTCCAATCGGGTGTTTGGTATAATTTAGAAAAATACAAGGTGTGATAAAGGTGTCACTTTCCTATTTGTTAACTGTTATCCCTCTTTTAATTCTTCGCACATTTTTTTTAAGCAATGAAAATCTCCCCGTCTATTCAAAGTCCATTCTTCCCCTATTATTAATAATTTCAATTTATTACTTAATTACTTTTATTCCTGGAACTAATCGCAGAATTAAGAAAAGATATGGTGTTCCATTAATAGGTTTGATGGTTGTATTTTTTTATTCCTATAAAACTAAACATTTCTTATGTTTAGAGATTATTATTAATTAAAAATAAAAAGTGTGGGTCTATTTTGATTATTAATAAAAATATAATTCCTAATTTTACAGGTGCTGTTGTTCTATTCATTGTTTTTGTTTCTTTAATACCTGCAACAATAAAATGGGTATTGCTCTATTTTTAATTTCATTTTTAATACCTAACTTCCGAGAGATCATGTTCGAAAATAAGTTGAGAAAGTTTAAAGTAGCATTTTATACATCAATCATTTTCACATTAGGATTTACCATTTTCCTGGAGCCTTCGTTGTTAATTTCCTTTGATTTTTCCAATTTATTTTGGTTTCTTCTTATCTTTTTTTATTGCTCAATAGGCATTTTTAGTTATGGAATACCCGCTTCTATCATTGCTGAATTTGTTTCAAGAAGATCCATGAGATTCCGTACCTTGATATCAGGGATAATTCACATTGGAATGGGTCTCTTTACTGGTGTTATTGGAATTTATTCAGATATGATAGAGCCCGGCTTTTATGTCCTATCAACGATATGTTCCGTAATTTTCTTCCTTCTTGATGAATTTACAAGAAGGAAGATTTAAAATAACAGAATACAAATTTTGTTTATTATAGCGACAGCAGCTTATGTTCGTTAAACTCCTGTAAATAATCTGATTACTTCCCTCAAGTTCCAGCACAAAATCATTATAAATGAGATTGGTTGGCTGATAGCCTTGAGCCATGTCTATTTTTTTGTAACTAAACACCCATGCCTTTCGTCTATTATTAACGGGGATATTTACTAAGACTTTTCTACTGAATAATTTTCTTTACAGACTGAAATTTCAGTATCAAAATGGATGAAATTCTGTTATTCTTTATTTTATGATGTAACTTTTTGTCAATTTATGTGGAGGGAAACAACAATGAGGTCAGAGAATAAAAAGAAGAAACGAACCTGGCTCCGTGTGACCGGTATTTTGGTTTTGTTAATATTAATCGGCACAGGAGTATATGGTTATACCGTATATAAATCATTAACAAGCGCAGTAGAAACAATGCATGAACCGATAGAAAGAGAGAAGTCCGAAAAGCGGACAGAGCAAATTACGCTGGAGAAGAAGGAACCTTTTTCGGTATTGATGCTTGGTGTCGATGAGCGTGAGGGAGACCGCGGCCGTTCGGATTCCATGATTGTTCTTTCTGTTAACCCAAACCAAAACTCAGTTAAAATGCTTAGTATTCCGCGTGATACAAGGACAGAAATTATTGGAAAAGGTTTTGACGATAAGATTAACCATGCCTATGCATTCGGCGGCGTTGAGATGTCCATGAATACTGTAGAGAATTTCCTTGACATCCCTATTGATTACTATATGCAAATCAACATGGAAGGCTTTAAGGATATTGTTGATGCCGTTGGCGGAGTAACAGTGAATAATGATTTAGATTTCACTTATGAAGGTGTTCATTTTACAAAAGGACAATTAACTTTAAATGGAGAAAAGGCATTAAAGTTCTCCAGAATGAGATATGACGACCCGAGAGGCGACTTTGGCCGCCAGCTTCGGCAGCGTGAGGTGATCCAAGGTGTGCTGAAAGAAGGTGCAAGCTTATCTTCTTTAACAAACTATGATGAAATATTCACAGCTCTCGGCAATAATATTAAAACCAACATGAAATTCAATGAAATGGTGGGTATTCAGAAAAACTATCGGGCTGCCGCCACATCAGTTGAACAAATGTCTATTAAAGGGTCGGGAACAAAAATTGATAAAGTCTATTACTTAATGGTTCCGGATGAGGAAAAACAGCGCGTTCAGAACGAATTGAAAACTCATTTAGAGCTTAATTAAGGAGAATCCTCTTTCACTTAAAGTGAAGGAGGATTTTTATAAAACTAACTGGTAAAATAATTCTCAAACTTTATTATTTCAAATATCGTATATATTTAAAAGGACGATCTGGGGTCGGTTTAAGTGACTAAACGAAAATATAATAAAGAACGGTACGATTTAGGAATTAAGATCCTTTATATTCTAAACTTTGGAATAGTCATATTTTTAGGGTTGGCTATTTTGCTCATAGAATATTATCCAGGGTTTCTTAAGGTATTTAAATAAACCATCTCATTTAAGAGATGGCCTTTTTATTTCGTATTTTTAAATTTAATACTTCTATGATAAATAAAGTTCCCCATAAAATAATCCTAAGGAAATTAAACTTACCTTTTTACCTTCCATACTACTTCCTCCTAAAATGATTCTTGGAAACTATTACATAATAAAGGGTAATATAAATATTTACCATATTTCAGAACTAACAATTACAATATTTTTTACAATCAAACGTTTGATTGAAGTCTAAAATAACAAAGTTCCTGCGGCATCTTATATAATTATATGATGACAAATGCTAAGAAAAAAGAGAGGGATTAATGATCGCTCGGCAATCATTAATCCCCTCCTTAAATACTCTTAAAATACTTTTAATTCATTAAATCCACTACTTGTTTTAACACAGGTTCTCCAATGCCCCCGCCAATTTGGTGCACATCATTCGCATGTTTCCCTTGAATCACATTAACCTGTGAAGAATCCAGCTTATTGGATACCAATAAAACAGGTACATTGTATTTAGCCGCCAAGGGCCCTGCAGCTAAAGCGTCTACTAATTTGGATGTACTTGCATGGGCTACCATAATCGTTGGCATTTCTTCTTGTTTGTAGAAGGTTTTAATGACTTTAGCATTGGTCTCCTGGCGATTAACACCGCTTAACCGATTATTTACTACACTTTTTGCAGTGATGATGTTCATCTCAGTTATGATAGCCGGGTAGATAACACCTTTACCCCCAATAAAGTAGGAAGTTTGAAGACCTTCACCCTTTAGCCATTGATACGTATTGGCTGGTACAGCTTTTTTCTCTGTTAAGATAATTGGCTGTTTGGTTTGACCGGATTGAGCTGCGATCGACAAAGCATCAGGTTCCCCGTGGCCATAAGCCATATAAACCGTATGGACATCGACCAGTTTATCAAGCTCCTGTGCGATCTTAAGTGACGTTTCATATCTTGTTTTTCCGCCAATTCGTGATACTGAGTATCCTTGAGAGGATAGGTTATTCTTTACTCCATCCGAAATGACACCTGATCCCCCAATTAACACAATATTTTTTGCTTTAAGCCGCTTGATTTCTGCCATGGTCTCTTCAGACAAACTATTAGCACCTGCTAAAAGAATCGGAG
Organism: Cytobacillus oceanisediminis; assembly: GCF_022811925.1. NCBI lineage: Bacteria > Bacillati > Bacillota > Bacilli > Caryophanales > Bacillaceae > Cytobacillus > Cytobacillus oceanisediminis. The sequence goes on from NZ_CP065511.1 coordinate 5,152,470, forward strand.
CATTCTTAGCTGAAGCCAATGGTGTAGCCGTTAATCCATCAGCGATCGCCCAGCCATTTACCAGGAAGACTGTATCAGATGCAGACCAGCCCTTTTTTGAAATTTCTACAGCTGTAATATAGCGGGTTTTACCGACTAATTTGCTAAGCTGCGTATTCCCTTTAATGACTTTTACTTTTGTTGGATTGCTTGCATTTCCCTCCTTATCAAATGCAATGATGACAAGTTCTGTTCCGGCATTCGGATGAGCAGGGATTTCAACAGCAAAGAAGCCGTTCGCTCCTGTTTCACCCTTTCCAATTTCGGAGTTGCCTATTCTGACAGAGATGGTTGAACCAGACTCTGCTGTTCCAAATATTTTCAGGTTCCGATCAGATACCGTATTTACTACTGGGGCAGATGGAGGAGTACCGTCAGCAATAGTGACCTTTGCAGCAGAACTCACATTCCCGGCTGTATCTTTTGCAGTAACTTCAACGATCGTACCTGCTTTTTGTTTTGGAATCGTGATTGAGAATTTGCCTTCTGTATCAGCCATCCCTTTCCAGCTTCCCGTTCCAATTTTGACGGTAACTTCAGCACCTCTTTCTGCACTCCCCGTTACTGCTGTTGATTGATCAGTAACTTTATTGACCGTTGGCGCTGCTGGAGCTGTTTCATCCATTACCGTTACTTTGGCTGCTTCACTTACATTACCTGCTTCGTCTTTCGCTGTCACTTCAATAACAGTGCCTGCTTTTTGCTTTGGAATTTCTATTGAAAATTGACCTTCTGTATTGGCTGTGCCTTTCCAGCTTCCTGTACCAATTTTAACAGTCACTTCGGCACCTTTTTCAGCACTTCCGGTGACTGCTGTCGCTTGATCGGTAACTTTATTGACCGTTGGCGCTGCTGGAGCTGTTTCATCCACTACTGTTACTTTGGTTGCTTCACTTCTATTGCCTGCTGCATCCTTCGCAGACACTTCTATGAGCGTGCCTGCTTTTTGTTTCGGTATGGTGATTAAAAATTGACCCTCAGAATTGGCCAATACTTCCCAGATTCCTGTCCCTATCACAACCAACACTTCAGACCCCTTTTCGGTACTTCCGGTAACTGCTGTTGATTGGTCGGTTACTTTATCCACCATTGGAGCTGGTGGAGCTGTTTCATCCACTACTGTTACTTTGGCTGCTGCACTTACATTGCCGGCTGCATCTTTCGCCGATACCTCAATGATGGTGCCAGCTTTTTGTTTTGGAATCGTGATGGAGAACTGGCCTTCTGTATTCGCCATCCCTTTCCAGCTTTCCGTTCCAATTTTAACAGTCACTTCTGAGCCTTTTTCCGCTGCCCCTGTTACAGCAGCAGCTTGATCATTTACTTTGTTTACCGTCGGTGCTGCCGGGGGAGTCCCATCCACCACTGTTACTTTTGCAGACGGACTTACGTTGCCTTCTCTGTCTGTTGCTGTTACTTCAATAATAGTTCCAATTTTTTGCTTTGGAATCGCAACTAAAAATATGCCTTCAGCATCTGTGATGCCTTTCCAGCTTGCTGTTCCGATCTTCACATTTATTTCAGTATCTACTTCTGCATTTCCGGTGACTGCAGTGGATTGGTCGGTTACTTTACGGACGATTGGAGCTGCCGGGATATCTCCATCCACTACTGTTACCTTTACAGCCTGACTGACATTTCCAGCCGCGTCTTTTGCCGTTACTTCAATTAGCGTCCCTGCAGATTGTTTCGGAATGCTAACCGAAAACTCACCTTCTAAGCTGGAAGTACCTTTCCAGCTTCCTATTCCAATTTTGACAGTTACTTCTGAACCCTTTTCAGCTGTTCCTGTTACAGCTAAGTCCTGATCTGTCACTTTATTTACTTGTGGACCACCAGGTGCTGTAACATCTTCTACTGTCACTATTGCAGGTTCACTTACATTTCCGGATTGATCCATAGCATATACTTCAATATTTGTCCCTGCTGTCTTTGGTGAAATAGATAGCTGAAAATCTCCTGCTTGGTTTGCTGTGTCTCTTCCAATTTCAATTCCTTCAGCAATAGCATAGATTGTGGCATTAGCTTCAGCTTTACCTGTGATAATCGAATCCGCGTCTCCAACCTGAATCACGACAGGACTGGACGGCGCTGTGATATCCGGTTCTCCCGAATTCATGTCCAGAATGGTATAAGTAATATCTGCCCCTTTTCCAGCAGGCTCTTCAAAACCTTCCTCCGAATTAAATGCTGTTACAACCGAACCTCCGCCACGGAGATTGATTGAATTGCCGCTGAAGATTTTTTCATTTAGCGAATCGAAGAATGGGTCACCCATAAATCCATGTATGCCATTGCGTTCTTTTAATAAAAGTGCAATTCTAAAATTGGTCATTAGCTTTCCGAATGTCATATTCGGATCAATATATTTCTTTGCAGCGTTTTCAACTGCTACATAGTCATTATTGGGGTCCTGAAGAATTTCTTTAAAAATGTTATCGCCTATCCCAGCTTGAATTTTTATATACTGACCAAACAGATAAGACAAGGAATAATTGGACAATGTATCCCCATAACGATCCCAATAAAGCAAAGAATGGCCATTCTGGATGGCAGTCGATACATTATAGTAATTCACTCTGTCTTCAAGACCGTAGCCTGTATAAATTTGTTCTGCCGCCATGGATAAAGACTCATTCAGCCAGGTGTCCATGCTTCCTCCACCCTCTATCAGGGCATTGCGATTAAAATTCACCATATGCTGAAACTCATGTGCCAATGTTTCATATGAACTGGTCACATCTTTAACTGACCCCATTCCCATAGCCGGATATGTGTCAATATAAAAAATTTCTGACATGTTTGAACCAGAGACATTATACAAATCCCCCGCCCAGAAATAACCTGCTACATATCCGCCGCTTCCGGAAAATCCATCCTGAATGTCATAGGTTAATATATTTATTTTTCCATCAGAATTAACATCTGACTCCGGTCCAAAATGATTAGTAACGGAGGAATGAATTTTACTATCAAACTCAATACCTAATTTTTCAGCATCTGAATCTGTGATTTCATTATTGTGAACCCACACATTTGCCTTTGTTCCGCTGTATGCCAATCTGGCATTTATTTGTTCATTAGCATTGGTCGTCAAATTGGATACCCAAAAATACTTATAATCCCCAACGCTGTATGAGCTGTTAATGGACTTTGTATTTTTCTCAAGGAGTTTCCCTTTATTGCTGGAACTGTCAAAAGGCTTATCGTAATCAACTTTATAAGCACTCGGTTTTAAACTGCTGTCTATTGTATATTTCATATCTTTAACATCAAATGTTCCAGAAGACTGCGCTGTCTCTGCATCAACGGATTCATTGCTTATGACCGCATATTGATCAGGCGGTAAAGATGGATTCACTGAAGCAAACGGGTTTTCAACCTTAAACAGCGTTACATCTGAGTAGTAAGTATCAGAACTGCTTTGAGATGTACCTATCCTCATATAAATATAACCCTGATCTGCAAAATAACTTTTCTGCAGATCTACGCCAAGGGTAGCTTCAGTAAACCACGCAACTGGGAAGTCACTCCCACCAACGTAAGATAAGGAATTATTAGCTTCCTTATAGAACTCAATGGTAAGCAATCCGTCTTTGGGAGAAGACTGATTCGATCTGTATAGTAAACTGAGTTCCATATACTCTGAGTCATCTGGCGAAGTTGCTAGATGATTAAAATATGTAGAATGATTAACCCCATAACTGTCTATCAGGATATCAATCAATTCCCCATTATTCTTAAGCGGGTAATTAGCTGGATCCTGATAATTAGCTTCTCCTTCAAGTGATAATCTAGGCTTGGAATCAACCGAAAAATCTGCTGATATGGTTTCCCCAGCCTGCTTATTCTCCTTGTCTTCTCCTTGGGCCGATGCTGCTGCCGGGATGAGTAACAACTGTATAACTAGAATAATGGATAATAGTTTCTTCAAGACTTTCCTGCTCCTTTAAAATGTGATATTTTACCTAATGATATTTTACTAGATCGAGCAGAAAGTTACACTAAAATTTGGAATATAATTTTTATGTACAAAGAGAGAAGATCCTCACAAAAAATATACAAAACCGGCTCAGTTCTACCTAAGCCAGTTTTGTATGGAAAATTATTATGATTTCCTTAGCCTTCTTATTGATAAGCAGATGAGTATAATTCCCAAAATGGTTGTCAAAAAGGGATATAAAAGAGGAAAATAGAAAACAGGATAGCCATTCCGGTCATCTGTATAATACCCTGCCCCTCCAAAGTGCATCGGCGGGATCAGCTTTGTCTGTAGTTTGTTTTTATTTTTGTATGTAAATGGTTCTTTCGTTAATGTTCCATCTTCCTCTATGGTAATAGCCATATACTTGAGCTCCTCGATTGGGACAAAACCTTCCATTGTATTGCCAATCATTCTTTCTTTTGCCCCGTTCATCCGGAGAACAACGACTAAGGATTCCTGATCTGTTTTTTTATCCAATACTCTCCAATAAGAAATATAATGAGTATATTGATTTAAGCCTTCCTGTCCGACTTTCACAGGGTAGCCTTTTAGGACTTCCTGTGTTAAGCTATCGACGGTTACATAAATATCTGCCGGGGTAACCAAATCGCCCCATGGATTCTTGTATGACTCGTTTTCTTCCAGTATTCTGTAAATGTCGATCTTTGAACCCCCAAACTCATACTCGGTTGGAGCCCCTTTATACATCTCGTTTAGCTCTGTTATTCTATATTTTTTTTCCATTTCAAAATCATAAAACTTTTCCATGACCATCTCACTGGTAACCGGAATAGATACCACAAATAAAAAGATTCCCAATAATAATGTAATAGCCAGTGTTACTTTTCTAAAGTTCTTCATGTGCTTTCCTTCCGTGAAACAAGATGCCTTTAGTTCTCATTTTACCAATTTCATCTAGTGAAATATATAAAAAATTCCAGATGAGAACCTCATGGAAAACTGTTGTGATTTTCTTCAACGATAGGGTGTTATATTCAAGCGCAGCTGCCAAACCTTGCGGCTAGCTAAAAGGCTTTAAAAAAATTCCAAAAATAGAACCTTACAAAAATACGAATCGTCTAATTACCAAGAAACAAGAATTGTGAGGAGAAAAATGATTAATTTGGCAGATGACTCAAAAGCAGAACCTCTAGATATTTTAGATCGTGAAGAAAAACTTAAGTGGTTAATGAAAGCCTATGGAAATGATGTTATAAGAATTGCTTATACATACCTTAAACAAAAACATTTGGCAGAAGATGTGGCACAAGATGTGTTTATAAAGTGCTACGAGAAAATGGATACATTTAAACATCAATCATCATATAAAACGTGGCTGATTAGAATTACAGTAAACAGATGCAAAGATGTTTTGAAAAGCTGGTCCTTTAAAAATGTACTTATTACTGACTTTTTTAAATTTAAACAATCTCATTCTACTCTTGAACAACAATATTTTAACTCGGACGAAAATGAAACAATTTCTCAGCAAGTCATTACACTGCCAGTGAAATTAAGAGAGGTCATTATTTTATTTTATTATCAGGATTTTTCAATTGAGGAAATAGCGGATTTGTTACAGATTAATCCTAATACAGTGAAAACCAGATTGCATCGGGGACGCCTTAAGTTAAAAGAATCACTGGGAGCGTGGTCATTTCATGCAGAATGAATTGGAAAATTTAAAAGAAAAAATGGAAAAAAGCGTTTTAAAAGATGTGTACTTTGACAATAAACAGTATCAAAAAGTCTTATCCACAATTAATAAATCTAAATCTCAAAAGAAAGTCATTCCGCTAATAAATAAGTTTAATGCTTTGCTCAGCTTTTCGGTTGTTTCTGTACTATTTCTGGGAATCACATATTTTGCTGGAAAACAGATTAATTTATTTGAAACCAACAGAGCTACTGAGCCAAAGGAAAATATACAGGAACCTTTAGACACATTGGATGAAAAAAGTGATAAGGACGATAAGACTACCCTTAAGACTGTTGGTCAAATAATCGAATATAACGGGATGATAAGCGAACTCCTTGTTTTAAAAGAAGCAAACAAAACAATCGATCTAAATCCAATATCTCTTACTATTAACAATATAAAGTTAATAAATATGAAAGTTACTGAAGAATATCCATACGGCTCATCCCAGTCCGAAGGGTTCGGCAGTAAAAATTATAACTACATGCTCATTGATTACTCAGTGGAGAACACCTCTGAAGATAGCCTTAGATTCTACCCCCCTATCGATAAGGTCATATTAAACACGGGTGAAAAAAAAATAGCCGCTAATATCGAGTTTAGGGATAAAAATAATGGGGGGGAATTTGACAGTAAAGAAAGGGATGAATCAAGAATTGGTTTTATAGTGGAACCGGAACCACTGAAAGTAAAAACGGTAAAAATAATAACTAGCAAAGTTACCGATAAAGAGAATAACACAATTGCAGAACCACAAGAAATTACCTTTGAATTAAAATAAAAGGTTGGAGAATGAAATATATAAAATGATTCTTGATGAATATAGTGTTTCCCATCTTTCATGATGCTTTTTACTAATTCCTGATTAAGATAAACATAAATGGTGTTCTTCTCACCCTTAACGATTCTAATTTTGCAATAGCCCACTTAGAGTCATTCAATGAAGAGTCTAAATGGGCTATTATGGAAGAAATAAGTTTTTTTCTAACCGGCCTCTTTATATCTATATACAATGAGTTAAATCACTCTTTTAATTTAATCAAACGTTTGATTAAATGTTAGTTGCAGTTTAATAGAAAACTTGCTATATCAAAATATAAAGACTTTTGTTTATTATTTTACCAGCTAACCGTAATCCATCCATCCTCTTTTTGATCAATTGTATACGCTTTGTGTCGCGTAAATTCAACACTAACCTTTGCCCCTGTTTTTTTTTACAAAATCTATATTTTCAGTCATGCCTTCATATACGAACCCCTCTCCTGTAAACACTTCTTTAAGCAATTCCGAATAGCCAGAAGAAGCAGAGGCATAGCCAGTACTGTACTGCTGGTATAGATCATTTCCCCATTTTTAAACATTGCATAAAGATCAGTGTCCTGCACAACGTATAGCTTTGAACCATATTTGGCTGCAACATTCATAATATGTTTTAATCTATTATTCTCACTAACATCAATGATTTCCACATAAACGAGATCGCCATATTTAATTGTTGTCACCTGTTCCTCTTCATTTTCCTGGGTTTCATTATTGGCATCTTTGTTTTTTTCAGTTATTCTTTCTTTGTTTTCAATCGATTGAACAACTTCTCCAGTCTCCTCCAATTTTTCTGTTGCTTCACTTCCTTTTGTTAGTATCTTGTTTGTAGGGGAAATTTCTTTGGATTCCATAAGTTTTTCTGTGTTACCATCTTTATACTCAGCGTACTTCTGTGATTGTGGAATTTCATTTGATACCAGCTCTTTCTCATTTGCATTCGTTTCTTTAGGTGCACCTCCATAATAAAATGCACCCATTGCAGATAAGGACACCGCAGTAAGGATTATTAACGGAATTTTCCCTTTCATCTCCTCCACACCTCTCCCAGTGGATCTATATTAGTTAGACGTTTAAAGATGAAATGAGTTTCAATATTTACCAATTTTATTTCATTTGTGTTACAAAATCTTCTTGATAAATTTACTCTGTCAATAATCTTTTTTTCAAAACCAAGATATTAACACTAATCTCCATTTGAATAAAAATAAACAGGACAGAATTATTCTGCCCCGCACACTCACAATATATGAAACTGTAATATTAATAACTTAATCCAACCAAATAATGAAATCCAACATATTCCCCCTATACAAGTACCCCAAAGCAAACCATGAACAAAGTTTTCTTCTTTATACATAGCACACCCCTTATTAGGATTCTCTTAAAGTGTTCCAACAATTATTTATAGGATACATTACACTACATGCAAAGGGTGTCGTATAAAGTGAAATTAATTACTTCCAATTTGAAGAAAGTTCGACACTGGGCTCTAAGAAAAAAATCGTGCTGCCTAAACTCGATGATTTGTGTAGGTGAAAGTGGTTAATGATATCTAAAGAAGGAGAGAAAAGCAGGTAATAAAGAAGAAGAAAATTAATATTACAACTCTTCTTCTTTATTAATGTAGAATTGTTTTTTATAACTCGTAAAGCTCAATAGGCAAACCATCTGGATCCGAAAAGAACATGAATTTCTTATCTGTGTATGGATCTATTCGCACTGATTCAACATCAATACTATTTGAAATAAGGTACTCTTTCCATTCCTCAATATTATCTACCTCAAAGGCTAAGTGCCGAAGTCCCGCTGCTTCAGGAAAGCTTGGACGTTCAGGAGGGTTTGGAAACGAGAATAGCTCGATCTGGTAAAGCCCGCTCACTTCCAAGTCCAGTTTGTATGATTGGCGCTCTTCTCGATAGACTTCCCTTAACATTTTTAACCCAAGGATACTCATATAAAAGGTCTTGGATTTTTCATAATCAGAACAAATGATAGCAACATGATGAACACGATTAAGTTTCATATGAGTTCTCCCAACGCAAATATAGCCTCCCTGTACGGGAGGCTCTTAGTTTTTAGTACATTTGATTTTTATGCCAGTTCCATGCACTTTGGATAATTTCCGTTAAATCCCTCTCTGCCTTCCAGCCTAATTCTTCATGAATTTTTTTGGAAGAAGCTATAAGTCTGGCTGGGTCGCCTTCACGTCGATCCCCAATTTCAACTTTTGCCTGTATTCCTGTTACCTTTTCACAAGTCTCAATAACTTCCTTAACTGAATACCCTAATCCGTTCCCTAAATTATAGGTTGCAGTTTTATTTCTACGTTCTAAGAGAGATTCTAAAGCTAATATATGAGCGTTAGCAAGATCAGTTACATGGATATAGTCCCGGATACACGTTCCATCTGGAGTTTCATAATCTGAACCAAAGACAGACACTTTCTCCCTATACCCAGCTAAATGCTGAAGGATAATAGGAATTAAATGTGTTTCAGGATTATGACTTTCACCAATTTCAGCTGTCTCAAATGCACCTGCTGCATTGAAGTAACGCAACACCACATAATTGATATCATAAGCCTTAGCGTAATCTGCAAGAATTTGTTCAATCATTAATTTTGATCTGCCATAAGGGTTAATTGGATTAGTAACTGTCGATTCCCTAATCACGTCTACATTAGGGATTCCATAAGTAGCAGCTGTCGAAGAAAAGATAAAGTTCTCCACACTGTGCTTTAGCATAACCTTTAATAGAGTTAATGTAGCACTAACATTATTCTCATAATATTTCAATGGATCTACAACTGACTCCCCAACTAAACTGTTTGCTGCAAAATGCATAACACCCTTGATAGGATACTTTGAAAAGATAATATTTAATAAATCTTCATTTCTCAAATCACCTTCAACGAAAATAGCCTCTGGATCAATTGCCTTTTGGTGGCCAGTAGATAAGTTATCCAAAACCACAACCGATTCTTTTTTTATTAACTCTTTTACAAGGTGGCTCCCTATATAGCCAGCTCCTCCAATTACTAAAATCATTGAAGAGCCTCCTTTATTTTTCCATTATCGTTCTCTTAAAAAAACAATTTTTTTGTAATATACCAAGTATTTATTAATTGTAATTCCAGTAAGACTTATACATACTAATTTTCTTTACCCAAAAGGCATTTATATTCTTATGTTTTTTACCCAGCTTATATCCAATAAACTTGGCAGCATTCCTTACAATTGATAATGGAATTAGATGAACCAAACCTTGTTGAATCAAGAACTGCCATTCTGACTTTACAAATTTAAACCCTTCGCCTTCTGGTTGAGAGAACTTATTCAATATCCAACTTTCCTTACTGTGAAAAACTCCGATATCAAAATTTCTTTGAAATTCTTCAAGAATTGAATAGTTATGAGAGTGAAAAACTTTCGCCTCCGAAACGTATGCTATCGAATAACCTTCTAAGATTGCTTTGGAAGCAACAAACATATCCTCTCCTAAAATCACATTGTCTGGAAAGCCACCAACCCGTGTTAGGAATTCTTTTCGGTAAGCTGCGAATGAGTTAGATGAGAAAACTGTTTTTAGGCCTAATAATTCTTTATCTCCCAAGGATTTAATGCTAGATTTATCTGGATAATTAAATAATCTTGCAAACGAGCCAAACACTTTAGCATTACTATGGGGAAGTTGCCGTCCATAAGTAATAGCAACTTTTTCATTTTCAAAAGCTTTTACTAGGTTATCAATACTGCTTTCATCATACAAAAGAACATCCTGCGTCAAATATACAAGATAACTTCCTTCAGCTTCTTTTAACGCTAAATTTCTTGTACCACCATGATTGAATTCTTTTCTATTAATCTTAACTACTTTGGCCCCATAAGTAAGTGCAATCTCTCTAGTTTTATCATCTGAAGATGAATCAATCACTATTAGTTCAATATCCTCTCTTTTCGGAATTAAAGGGAGCAAGCTGCTAAGTTCTTGCTCCCCATTTAAAGTAGGAATGATAATCGAAATAGTTTTCATTTTGCATTATCCAATCTATTTAAAAATATATTAAGTGATTTTCGCCAGTCCGGCATTTCATTAAATCCGTTTAATTTCAAACTCATATGCTGTAAAACCGAATAAGCTGGACGAGGAGCAGGTCGTGGAAAATCTTTCGTTGTACAAGGTATTACCTTGGCATCTAGTTTAGCTTTCTCGAAAATTTCTACTGCAAATTCATACCAAGAACAACTTCCAGCATTTGAAATATGATAAACACCATATCTTTCAGTCTGAATTAAATCAATAATACGATCAGCTAAATCAACCGTATAAGTTGGACAACCAACCTGATCAGCTACAACAGAAATTTCTTTCATTTCCTTTCCAAGTTGTAACATAGTATTCACAAAATTATTTCCATGCTTTCCGTATACCCAAGAGGTACGAACAATAAAAAATTTGGAATGAAAATCATGTACAAAATGCTCACCAGCAAGTTTTGATTTTCCATAAATGCCTATAGGGTTTGTTGATTGGAATTCATGAAGGGGTTCTTTTGCAGAACCATCAAATACATAGTCCGTACTTATATAAACTAATTTTGCTCCAACCTTTTCAGCTGCAACAGCAACGTTTCTTGTACCAATCGAATTAATTAAATAGGCCTGATCGGGCTCTGATTCAGCTAAGTCAACTTTCGTATGAGCAGCTGTATGGATCACTACATCTGGCATTATTGATTGAAATATATTTTTAAGCTGATCTTCATTGGTGATATCTAAATCTTGTCTCCCATATCCGTATACGGTATAACCTTTTTCTTGTAATTTTAACACTACATCTGTCCCAAGTTGCCCCTTAGCACCAGTTACAATAATCTTCATTCTTTATCACCGTATTGTTTAGCGTAATACTCCAAATATGAACCTGACTTAATATTTCTCCACCAGCTTTGATTGTCTATATACCATTGGATGGTTTCTATAATGCCTGTATCAAATGTATATATTGGTCTCCATCCGAGTTCATTCATAATTTTTGTAGGATCTATTGCATAACGCTGATCATGACCAAGGCGGTCCTCTACATATTTAATTAAGCCTTTAGAAACTCCAAGTTTTTCTACAATTAATTCAACAATATCATTATTGTTCCGCTCATTATGGCCTCCGACATTGTATACCTCCCCTGGTGTCCCTTTATGAATTACAAGATCAATTGCAGCACAGTGATCATGTACATGAAGCCAGTCACGGATATTTTTTCCATCACCATATATCGGCAATTCCTTACCCTCTAAAGCATTGGTCACCATAAGAGGAATCAGCTTTTCAGGAAAGTGATAAGGGCCGTAATTATTCGAGCAACGTGTTATATTTATGTTCATTCCGTACGTTTCAAAGTAAGATCTGACAATTAAGTCTCCTCCTGCTTTACTTGCAGAATATGGGCTATTAGGAGTAAGTGGGGTTTCTTCAGTAAAATACCCTTCCGATCCGAGTGTTCCATAAACCTCATCAGTCGAAACTTGAACATATTTTTTTAATTGATTTTCTTTAGCCACATCCAATAAGGTTTGTGTGCCTAATATGTTACTTTTAATGAAAATATCAGGGTCTGTAATACTTCGATCCACATGGGACTCTGCTGCAAAGTTTACCATTACATCAATATCATATTTTTTCACCAGGTAATCCACTAGTTCACGATTATTTATATCACCTTTTACAAATAGATGATTTGGATTACTTTCAAGTGATTTTAAATTTTCTAGGTTACCAGCATATGTTAACAAGTCATAGTTTACTACTTTATAATCACTGTATGTTCCTAAAATATAATGAACGAAATTACTCCCAATAAAACCGGCTCCACCTGTTACAAATAAATTCATTTTTTATTCTCCCATTCAAAGTTATTATCTGATTCCGTAAGAATTGGATGGTTTTGATCCTTTTCTGATAAAATCGGGTTAGCGGTTGGCCAGTCAATTGAAAGAAATGGATCATTCCACGCTATTCCTCTGTCATGTGCAGCAGAATATAGTTCATCCACTTTATACTGCACTTCTGTATTTTCAACAAGAGTACAAAAACCATGTGCAAATCCCTTAGGAACTAACAATTGTCGTTTATTTTCAGAAGTCAAAATAAAACCTTGCCATTTCCCATAGGTTGGCGACCCCTTCCGAATATCTAGGATTACATCATAAATTGCTCCTCTAGTAACACGAACTAGCTTTGTTTGAGCTTTTGGTTCCAACTGATAATGGAGTCCACGCAATGTTCCTGAGGGTTGAGATAAAGAATGGTTATCCTGTATAAATTCACTTGTAATACCAAGCTCTTTAAAAACTGAACTATTATAACTTTCCATAAAAAAACCGCGGTGGTCTCCAAATACAACAGGTTCTAGGAGAAACACCCCAGGTAAATTTGTCTTTATTTTTTTCATTGTTAACCTCCTAAGTTATAACTGGTAAATTGGCTGTTTTCGATTTGCCAGTTGAAGTAAATAATCTCCATATTGATTCTTACTTAAGGGTTGGGCAAGTGCAAGCAGCTGCTCTTTATCAATGTAACCTTTTATATAAGCAATCTCTTCTAGACAAGCAATTTTTAAACTTTGTCTCTTCTCAATTGTTTCGATAAATTGCGAAGCTTCTAACAAAGATTCATGGGTTCCTGAATCAAACCAAGAAAATCCACGCCCCAATATCTCAACGTGCAATTCTTCTAATTCTAAATAAGCTTTATTTACATCTGTAATCTCCAACTCCCCCCTTGCAGAAGGAGTAATATTTTTAGCTATATCAACTACTCGATTATCATAGAAATATAGTCCAGTGACAGCATAATTCGATTTCGGCTCTACGGGTTTTTCTTCAATAGATCGAACCTTTCCATTATCATCAAAATCTACTACGCCAAATCTATGTGGATCATTAACATAATAACCAAATACTGTAGCTCCACTTTTCCGATTCACGGCGTTCTTTAAGAGAGATGTTAAACCATGACCGTAATAAAGATTATCTCCCAATATTAAAGCAACTTGGTCATCTCCAATAAATTCCTCCCCAATTATAAATGCTTGTGCTAAACCATCTGGAGAGGATTGTACTGCATAGGATAATGAGATACCTATATTAGATCCATCTCCCAATAACTCTTTAAAGCGAGGAGTATCTTCAGGAGTTGAAATGATTAAAATATCTTTTATTCCTGCTAGCATTAAAACAGAAAGTGGATAGTATATCATGGGCTTATCATACACTGGCAATAACTGCTTTGATATTGATTTAGTTAAAGGATACAGCCGAGTACCGCTTCCCCCTGCAAGTACAATTCCTTTCATAATTAAACCTACCCCTTTTGAAAATAATTAATTGAAAAATAATCCATTTTTTATTAACTCGTTTTTTATTACTTGTAGATATGCATTTCCAAACTTTTTATCCGGCTCTAAATAAGTACCTTCTGCCCATTCGTTCCAGGCATTAATAAATAAGAATTCCTCATTATTATTTAGAGCTTTTTGCAACTGAGCACCAAAGTATTTCTGAAAATCCATGGGATTACTATCATTAATAATAAGTGCTTTAGTTCCTTTTCTCGGTGAATTATCCCACCCAACAAATGCACCTTTATAGATTTTCTTTCCGTTCAGATCATGATTCTGTCTTTCTAAAATTCTATCCCAGACTGTTTTATATTCCAGAATATCTAATGAATTTTTCTCATTAAATTTACTTAGTATTTTTTTCTTAGCAAAACGGACCCCTTGTGTGTGCAGTGGCAAGTAATGTTTTATTGTATACATTGGTTCAAATTCTACAAAACCTGAAATATTTTCACTATTTGCATCTTTATTATCAAAAGATGTTAGCATAGATATAATATGTAGCCCCTCAAACCCCTCTTGTTTCGCCCGATAATTCCAGTATTTTAACATTCCTTCATGGTTCTTTATACTTGATAAGCGATAAATTAGAAATAAGGGTTTATTTCCTTGCTTTATATATCTTTCATCTTTAAAGAAGGGAAGTAAATATTCAAAGTGCTGTTCCCAATCTTCTTCTTCACCATACTCTTGAGGCATAAGAATTTCTTTGTCTTTTCCATCCCAAGCACGTGTCCAAGGTTCGTTTGCCCAGGAAAAGCAAAAAGGAATAGTAATTTTTTTATTATCAAGCATTTGTTCTGCTGGTTTCTCAAGCAACTTTTTACCATTGAACCAATAGTGATAATAGCAAAAGCCCCCCACTCCATTCTTTAAAGCAATTTCTGATTGCCATTCTTGTATATCTTTATCTAAAAGGTTATAGTAATTCTCCTTTTCAGGAATTCTAGGTTGTTGATGATTTTGGAAAAGAGGTACGCTTTTTTTTACATTTGTCCATTCTGTAAAACCTTCTCCCCACCATTTATCATTTTCAGGAATTTGATGAAATTGTGGTAAAAAAAACGCTAATACTTTAGTCATATTTTTGTTTTCACCTTTTTCTATTTTTTCTGGATAAATTTAGCTAATCGATCATTTACATTATTTAATTGACCAAAATAATAATTCACATTTTTCTTTTGTTCAGTAATATAATTGTAATAAAAATCCAAAGATCCATTTGCAGAATCTAATAACTCCTCAAGATTTTTTGGGAATTAACAATATCCGATTTTTCTTTTTGTAACACCTTCATTAAAATTTATACTAAAAGAACCTAGTGCGTGACCTCATATAATAGTGTTGAGTCTTTCCTATTACAAATTTGAAGGATTTGATAATTTCGTATGCATTTAAGTCCTTATAAGAAATAAATTGTTCTTTGTTTAAAAGCCCATTGTCAAAGAATCTCTTAAATTGTTTCAATTTATTTAAGGGATGCATTTTTATAAATAAGTTAATATCTTTTTATTTGTTACCTCTATTATTGATCTTAGATGTTCATAATTTTCTTCTATTCTTGGATCACCAGAAGAAATGTAGACCATATCCTCCTTGTGGGATTTAATAATCGTTTCTTGGTTAATTTTCAAATTACTCAATTTTACGTTTCCAATAACTTCAGTTTTTGGTGGATTTTTAAAAGTCTTTAATATTTCCTCATGATAATTACCCCATAGAATTACATAATCTGCACCAGCAAAGTCATGAAACCCACCTTGTTGAAAAAAACCATGTTGCATTAGTAAGACTTCTATTGATAATTTTTCATTTTTTTGTATTTCCTGGATTGCCGACAATAGACCTGGGTTTGAAATAAAATGAAGACCATATATTACTTTAGGTTTAGTACACTTTAAAATATTATATGCATTACTAAAATCTGTTAAATATTTCTTGTAAAATAATTCAAGAGAATACTTTTTCAATATCATTTTTCTACAATCATAAAAGTAATTTTTGATAAACTTAACATTTTCCTTATATATACATTTTAATTCGCTAATTGAATATTCTTCAAATTGATCTGCATATATTAACTTAAGATTTGGGTGAGAATGAATCCATGATTCCTCAATTTTTTTATCCTTTTAGGCAATACCACTTTTACTGAATTATTAACTGAGAGGGCCTTAGCAATATTTTCAAAAAAGGAGTAATCATTTCTAAAGGGATAAAAGAAAACAAAATGTCAGTTTGACCTAAGTTATTTGTAAAACTAACTCTTTTCTCTTTTGTTTTTGTATTTAAAAACAAAAAGTTTTGGCTTTCTCTTTAAATTTATCTTGCTGTTTAGCAAAATTAATCTATCAATATTCTCCGAGAAATTTTTTGAAAAAAAAGGGAATGCTAAACTATGTGGTATCTTCTTATTCATTAATGCTCCCTCTTTGTATTTATTTATAGTTGACCACTTGATGAAAAACATATTGCCTTTTTGCTTTATTTATTACAGATAATAATGCCAATCACTTCATTTGCGATGTTTTTTTACTTAGCTGCAAAAAAGCGAAAGGTGCAACAGAACGGATCATAGAAATTTTAGAGGAGCCGTTATAAAAGCATCAAGTAATCCAAACAGGGTGGTTTTACCGCTTCCGCCTGGACCGACTAGGGCCACTATAGCTCAGAAGAACTGTTCTGGAAAATATCTCACTGGAAGCTAATAATCAGTTTTGAAGTAATATTTTCTCTTCTGTAACTTCTGTAATAAAAATAAGTAAATCAAAAATAGAAATATAACATAGATGTTTAAATTAAAAAAACTAGATATCCTACCCATGGTAAATAACTGGATAACACCATTAAGATATATATATCCAAAAATACTTATATAAATTAAATTAAGTGAATGGATAGCTCTGTAAAACAAATTAATAAAAATACCAAAAATACACCACTAGCTACCAATACCATGAAAAGTGAAATTGGATTAAACATTATATTTAAAATGGCAGGATATCCCATCGTAAAATTTATCCCACTTTCTATAAAGGTATAAGCTTTATTAGGGGACACCAAAATCATTAAGGATTCTAATCCACTTGTGTATTTACCATTATCTTTAAGTGTGATTACCTCAATTTCATTTTTTATATTTTGGGCCTTTTCCATATTATTTTGTAATCCTGCTAAATAGTCAGTTCCCCACCAGACATGACCTTGAAGACCAAAAACCCTATATAAAACAAAATCAAATGCTTCATTTTCCGACATATATTCTGAGTATTCATCTACTTTTAGATTGATTGTTAGTAATATAAAAACTAATATTAATAATGTAGAAGTAAATAAGTATTTTAAAGTTTTCTTCCTAATCCTTATCTTTACTACAGAGAAGAAAGGAATTAAAAACATTAATAAAATAATATACAACGCTGAAAATTTATTGCCTTGTAATATGGCTCCTACAAAAATAATAAAAGATTTACAAGAATAATAATTTTTATACGTTTATTATTCTTGCATAGTGTAAACACTACCCTAACAAGAAAGCCATAAAAGCAACATTACTAAATACCTTACCTAAAATAGGAATGTTATATAACACTGAGTATTCACTAAAATTAAATCTGGTATAACCATTTCCATATTTTTGAAACACATAGAAAGCATCAATTAAATTTATTACCGTGCAGTAAATATAAAAGTAATTAGCACCTAATAACTATTTCTTTTTATGGATAGGTTTTGAATAGGAAACTTTGAGTTACCACTAGGTAAGAATTTTAATACTATAAGACTTGAACTAAAAATATAATATTTTGAAGTACTAATCTATAAGTAGCACCTGTTTCAAATGAAACTCTCTCTTGTTCAGTGATATAAATTCCTTGTTCTATATAATAAGAAGAAAGGATCGTCCAAAATTGAGCCATATAAAAAGAAATAAAATGGCCAATATCGGTTGTTTTTAAAAATCAAATAACTAAATACCATATAAAATAATATGGCAATTATATTTAGAGTATTAACCAAGATAAAAACTCCTAAAATTTAATCTCTTTATTAATTTTTATACTTAATAGATATCCAAAAGTAAATATTCATTAAGATGGAGTATATAAGATAGGATATACTAGTCCCAATTGCTATCGAAATAATATTATAGTTTATTTTTAGGAGGATGATGCTCAGAAATATATTTATTATTAATGCTATCATTTGTATAGTGATATAAGATTTTTGTTTATTAGTTGAATTGAAATAATTTGCAGAGAAGCCAACTAATGTTACTGGGTATATTCCTAGGATTAAAATTTGTGCACTTTAATACCATTTATATAATCTGGCATTAACCACTTCACTAAAAACGGTAATGAAAAGTACCTATAAAAACAACAAGTCCCATAAATATCGCTAAAATTTTATTAACTTGCAAATAATATTTTTTTATTTCTTTATATTTATTCAGACTTACATTCTCAACAATTTTGGGATATAGAACTTGCCCCACAACTTGTGGTATCAGCATCATAGTGCTAAAAATCAGCATACCCACACCATAGTTTCCTACGTCCTCAGGACTCATTAACAATGAAATGATAAGCCTATCACTTGCAATCATTAAACTCCAAACAACCCCTACCAATAAAATAGGAAATCCAATTTTAATAAGGTGGATGAATTTCTTAATATTGAAAATTAGTTGAATGTTTTTGAAAGAATGACGTCCAAAATAGACTTCAATTATTAATGATAATAATATTCCAATATATAACCCTTCATAACCTACTAAAATAACCAATAATAGAGTTAGAACAGACTGTGAGGTACTCTTTATAAAAATTAGCTTAGACACAATATGAAAATTTTGTACAGATTTGTAGTACATCTCAACATAACCAGATAAAAAGAAGTATCGAAATCAATGCAGTTAAAGAAATACCTGTCTTATATTCAATATCTAAATTTAAAGAAAATAAAGTTACGCTA
This sequence comes from Cytobacillus oceanisediminis, assembly GCF_022811925.1. Lineage (NCBI taxonomy): Bacteria > Bacillati > Bacillota > Bacilli > Caryophanales > Bacillaceae > Cytobacillus > Cytobacillus oceanisediminis. The sequence goes on from NZ_CP065511.1 coordinate 5,171,390, forward strand.
AATATTACTAAAAATAAAACAAAGAGTAATGGCAGTGTAAATAAAAAGGAGAATGTTAAGTTTCTTACTTCTTTTACCCTTTGAAATTCTTTACGTGCTAAATAAAATGGCACTTCGCGGTTCATACCATTAAGTGTACCAAGTTGCATCATTGGAATGAAGGTGAATGCTATTGAAATAGTCAAATAATAGCCATATTGTTCTGGACCAAGAATATTCCTTGTAGCCACCCCTACCAAAAAGGTAAAGATTGCAGATATCAATGAAGCAGAACCCAAAGATAACAAGCTATTTATAATCTTATATTCAGCTAGTTTTTTCAATATCGACATCTTAATAACTCCACTTAATAATCAAAATATCTCTTTAAATAAAAGTGGCGATCCCGCTTTAATATCTTTACTAGATTTAGTATCAATTAACTGATCATAATACTTTGGCTTAAGTCCATAGCCAGGTCGAACAATTCTAATATTTTCTTTTGTGAACTTCTCTCCAGCTTTTATGTCCTTTGCTACATATATAGATCTTCTAAATTTCAAAGAAGCTCTTTCCATTTTTGTTGGACCATATGTTATTTTTCCTATAGCTTGCCATGCACGTTCTGTTTCTATAACTAGTGACTTCATTTCATCTGGTTCCATAGAAAATGCAGAATCGACACCCCCATCTGCTCGAGATAGGGTAAAATGTTTCTCGATTACTGTTGCGCCCAGTGCTACACTTGCAACAGCTACCCCTGTTCCCATTGTGTGATCCGAAAGACCTACCTGAACATTAAATAGCTCTCTCATATGCGGAATCGTCGAAATGTTCGTATTTTCTGGTGTTGCAGGATAAGTACTTGTACATTTCAGAAGTATTAAATCCTTGCACCCCGCTTCTCCTGCAGCACGAACTAACTCATCCAACTCTGCTACGGTAGCCATACCAGTAGAGACAATCATTGGCTTTCCTGTTGATGCTACTTTTTTAATCAAAGGAATATCAGTATTCTCAAAAGAAGCAATTTTATATAATGGTACCTCCAGCTCTTCAAGAAAGTCTACAGCTGTTTCATCAAATGGGGTGCTAAAAGGAATCATACCTAAATCGCGTGCCCGATCAAATATAGGTTTATGCCACTCCCAAGGGGTGTAAGCTTGTTGGTACAATTGATATAAGTTTTGACCATCCCACAAGCTATTTTCATCGTCAATTTTAAAATCTGGATTCTCAATATTTAAAGTCATTGTATCCGCTGTATAAGTTTGAATTTTCAGTGCATGTGCACCTGACTTAGCAGCCGCTTCAACAATTTCTAAAGCACGATCAAGTGACTGGTTATGATTTCCTGACATTTCTGCAATAATAAATGGTTTATTATCCGATCCAATTTTAATACCTTCTATATTAATTGTTTTCATAAAAAATACCTACCCTCAATTAAACTTCTAATATTTAATGAATTTTTCTCCCACTCTTCTTTGAATAGTCCAAATAAATGAACATCATGAAATCTATCATTTTTAATTACATGTTTGCGAAGCAGCCCTTCTTTACTAAAACCAAGCTTTTGATGAAATGTTACACTTTTATTATTAAAGCTTATAACTTCAGCACATAATTTCCTGATTGACAGTTCTCCAAATATATAATTTAAAGATGTATATCCCAAAAGTGTTCCCATACCCTTTGGAGCATCATTTGCACCGATATAAAAGCCCCACTCACACTTATTATTGGTTCGATCAATTTTATTTATATTTAATATTCCATATGGAACATTATCATAATAAAATACCTTAGATAAACTTGTGTTGCTATCTTTTAATCCTTCATACCAATTAAGATGCTCCTCCAATAAAATAATGTTGCTATTATACATCACTTTTCTAACCGATTCCTTATTACGCCAATCAAGTATTTTTTCCAAATCCTTTTTACAAATATCCTTTAGCTCTGCCTTTGAAATTGATATCATTTTGTATCTCCAAAATTTTTTTGATAAGTAGTCTATCTTTTAAATATTTGGGATTTACGATTTCCCTACTACTTTTAATCATCGCATTCATTTTAGAATTATCGTTACAAAGTTCATTCAATTTTATATTAATATCTTCAGATGATACTTCCTTACTTTCACCTAAACAACAAACTGCACCTTTTTCAGCGATAGCAGTTGATAACTCGCTTTGGTTATCTGCTACCACTATTGTAATTGCCGGTAATCCAAGGAAACATCTTTCCCATGATGTCGTACCACCTGCCCCAATTGCTAGGTCCGCATTCATCATCAGTTCAGCCATATTCTTTACTTGGCAAAAGTATGATACATTTTCCATTGTTTCACATAATTCACTTATCAAGTCTTTCCTTGGATTGTTTAATCCAACAACTACATTAAACTTAATAGCAGAATAAGCTCGCTCTTGAATTGCTTTAATTGTTTTTAATGTTTCTTCAGTAGGATCAGTACCACCAAAAAATATAAGAACATTCTCTATATTCCCATCACGTTTAATTTTACTTTGATCAATAAATAAAAATTCATCGCGTAATAAAACATAGTTAGGCCCTAATAGTTGAATACACGAATCTGGAACTAATCCTTTGTAACGGACATTTAAATTAGGATAATAATTTTGGTCAAGTAGGATATCACAGTCATGAGGTCGATTAGCAAGGTCATCTATCACCATGATATGTTTTACGTCTAATCGTAACTCACTCTCCCATACTGTATCTATCCCATAGTGATCAATGATTAGCAAATCTACTTTTTGGTTTATGCTTTTTAATGCTAACTTTGTTTCTTGTACATCCTTAATCCAATTTTCTCTAATCCATTGCCAATGATTTTGAATTTCATCAGATATGGCAAGAGTAAAAACATCAAAGCCCTGATCAATCAGAAACGGAATACTGTTTCCTGGGAAGTCTCGACAAACAAAAATAATATTTGCTCCTTCTCTCTCTAGCTGTTTTGCCAATGTAACACAACGCATTACATGGCCAGTTCCTATCTGAAGAGAGGAATCAGTTCTAATTACGACATTCATTTTCATCCCAACCTATATCTTCTTTTGTTCGATATGGGCATTAAGATCATTCCATTGAGGATTTATTTTTAATAATTCTATAACATCTTCTAAGGAGAATTTTTCTTTTGTATTGTATAACTCGCCTATAATTCGTTTAATCAATTCAAAGTCTTCCACTGTGTCAACCGTCCAGCGGTAAGAACCGTAATCTCTCTTACTACTTACATTTTCAAGCTTAAAAAGCTTAGGGTTAGAATAAATGTATGCTGTCACATGTTCTCTATCTCTAGGTAGAGTAGCTTCATGATAAGCCCTTTTTAATGATTCGAATGAAAAGACTTCTGTATCAAGTCCTCTTGGATAAGTTCTTTCTAGTGTATTCGAAACATAATCTATAGTACCTTTATTATTTAAATAATGGTTCACCACTTTATCAATCACTGCCGGATCAATGATTGGACAATCAGATGTTAAACGTACAATAATATCGATATCATGATTCCTTGCTGTCTCGTAGTAACGAGATAATACATCTTGTTCAGAACCACGATAATAGTCAACTCCCAGTCTTTCACACACTTCTATAATGGGCTGTTCATTTTCTTTTACAGTAGTTGCTACAATAATTTGATCTATAGTATTAGAAAGTCTTACTCGCTCCAATTGATACTCTAGTAATGGCTTCCCATTAACAGTTTTCAATATTTTCCCTGGCAGTCTTGTAGAGCCCATACGTGCTTGAATGATTGCTGCTACTTTCAATGAAACACCTTCTCTTATTTCATTTTGAATATGTTTTCACAGTTTGCGTGAAAATACTAATTACATCTTCTACATCTTGATCTGTCATTGCTGGGAACAAAGGTAGTGAAATAATTTCTTCATATAACTTTTCAGCATTCGGTAATGAGCCCTTCGAATAACCGAGTCCCTGGTAAAACGGAAGTAAATGTACAGGAATATAATGGACATTTACTCCAACATTTTGCTTCTGCAGTGCTTCAAAAATATCTTTTCTTCCCACAGATAAATCATCTAAATTCAACCGAATAATATATAAATGCCAACTTGAGTCTCCTGACTCATTTTGAAAAGGAGTGATAACCTCAGGAATTTCTTGAAAGGCCTGATTATATTTAGCTACTATTTCTTTACGCTTTTCTACAAACATATCTATCTTATCCATCTGACTACAGCCTAAGGCTGCCTGGAAATCTGTCATTCTATAATTGTAGCCGAGAAATTGCATCTCGTAATACCATGGCCCATGGTTTTCTTGCATTAGCTCAGTATCTCTGGTGATTCCATGAGAACGGAATTGCAAAAGCTTTTCATAGTATTTCTTATTGTTCGTAACAATCATACCGCCTTCACCTGAGGTTACATGTTTGACAGGGTGAAAGCTGAACATGGTCATATCACTTAATGATCCCACTTTTTTCCCTTTGTATTCAGCCCCAATAGCATGCGCAGCATCCTCAATAACAACTAAGTCATGCTTCTTAGCTAGTTCATGGATTTTATCTAATTCTACTGGTTGTCCAGTAAAATCTACTGGAATAATTGCTTTAGTATTCTTCGTAATTTTGTTCGCTATTTCATTTGGATCAATGTTATATGTTTTAGGATCAATATCAGCAAAAACCACTGTTCCACCTTGATATAGTACACAGTTGGCACTAGCTGCAAACGTCATTGGAGTTGTGATTACTTCATCACCATTACCAATACCAGCTGCAAAGCAGGCACCATGTAGGGCAGCGGTACCATTTGAAAAGGCTACTGCAAATTTCGCTCCAACATATTCTGCTACTTTTTGCTCAAATGCTTGTATAGCAGGTCCAGTCGTTAAATAATCACCTTTTAAAACCTTAACAACAGCCTCTATATCTTCCTCATCAATCCACTGTTTCCCATAGGGTAAATAGGTGTCTCTAGTCGTTTCAGAAACATTCTTTGTCTTCATTATGGTCCTCCTAAAAAAGAAATGTAATCAAAGATTACATTTCTTCTACTAATGAACGTAATTCGTCAACAGTAAGCCATTCAGTATTCAAATCACTCGTGTATTTGAAACCATCCTCTAATTCCTTACCATCATGTTTATACTCTTCAGACCACCAAGGAAATTCAGGTTGAATTACATAGTAGGATTCAAATTCTAATGTACGTCTTGCATCATCTTCAGTGATCATCGCTTCATGCAACTTTTCCCCTGGACGAATTCCAACATATTCAATTTCACACTCTGGAGCAATTGCTTCTGCCAAATCAGTAACTTTCATGCTTGGAATTTTCGGAACAAAAATTTCTCCGCCGTTCATTCTATCTAAATTATCTAAAACAAACTGCACACCTTGCTCCAATGTAATCCAGAATCTTGTCATTCTTTCATCTGTGATTGGCAATTTACCTGTTTCACGGATTTTCTTGAAGAATGGAACAACACTTCCACGGCTGCCAACTACATTACCATAGCGTACAACAGAGAACCTTGTATCCTTATCTCCTGCATATGAATTTGCTGCAACAAATAATTTGTCAGAAGCAAGCTTAGTTGCACCATATAGGTTAACAGGACTAGCAGCTTTATCAGTACTTAAAGCAATAACCCTTTGTACACCACGATCAATGGCAGCTTCAATAATATTTTGTGCACCATGGATATTTGTTTTAACCGCTTCAAACGGGTTATATTCACATGCACCTACATGCTTTAACGCTGCAGCATGAATTACTACATCAACTCCATCAAAAGCTCTATATAAGCGGTCCTTATCACGAACATCCCCAATGAAGAAACGAATACGAGAGTCAGTGAATTCCTGTGCCATCTCATATTGCTTTAATTCGTCACGGCTAAAAACAATAACTTTTTTAACATCCTGTTGTAATACCTTATTTATAAATTTCTTACCGAAAGAACCCGTTCCTCCAGTTACTAAAATAGTTTTTCCATTCAGATTATACATAATATATTCCTCTTTCTTTTATTTGATTTTTATTTTATTAGATTTCATTAATAGTACTCTTGTATATAACTACTAATATGCACCTTTTCTTAGCAAAACAAGTAATACAGTTTTAATTAAAATCTTAATATCTAATGATAGAGATTGATTATATACATAAAATAGTTCAATATCTACTCTTTCTGGGTAACCAACATCACTTCTGCCACATACTTGCCAATAACCAGTGATTCCCGGTTTTACTGAAAGAAATTCTGCTTTTCTATGTTTATATTCCATTAACTCTTCCTTAACTACAGGTCTTGGACCAACTAAACTCATATCACCTTTTAGAACATTTATGAATTGAGGTAACTCATCTAAGCTTGTTTTCCTAATAAATTGTCCAAATTTTGTTATTCGAGGATCTTCTTCTGGCTCTAATTTATAATTATTAGCTTTATATTTTTCATATAGAGCTTTATCACTCTTAAGTTTCTCCTCTGCTTTTACCACCATGGAACGGAACTTATAGATATAAAATTCTTTACCATCCTGCCCTATGCGAATTTGCTTAAAGAAAATTGGGCCTTTATTATCGCCAAACACATAGAATAGAGAAAGCAAAACGAATGCCGGGAATAATATTATAAGGCCAAATATAGAGCCAATTATATCTAGTGACCTCTTTATACCTCTTTCAAATATACTCTTTTGCAGAATAGGGCTTTCTTTTAAATATTGACTTGAATTCAGTTGAGCTTTTGCCATCACGATACACCTACTTTCTTCTCAAACTCCTTTATTTTTTCTTTCATATAGCAAACAATTTCTTCTTCTAAATCTTTATGTTGTAAAGCAAATTGAATAGTTGTTTTCACAAAACCAGAGGTTTCTCCCACATCGTACCGGTCTCCTTCGAAATCATAAGCAAAAACTCTCTGGATCTGATTTAGATGCTGGATTGCATCTGTTAACTGTACCTCACCCCCGGCACCTTTTTCTTGTTTATCTAGGAACATGAAGATTTCAGGTGTTAAAATATATCGACCCATAATTGCTAAATTAGATGGTGCTGTGCCTGGCTTTGGCTTTTCTACAAAATTACTGACCTGATAACGTCTTCCATTCTGTGTCTCAGGGTCAATAATTCCATAACGATGAGTGTCTTGTTCAGAGACTTTTTGTACACCAATAACAGAAGAATGAATTTCTTCATATTGGTCAATTAACTGTCTTAAGCAGGGCGTGTCGCTTTGAACAATATCATCACCAAGCAGAACAGCGAATGGCTCATCACCAATAAAGTTACGGGCACACCATACTGCATGACCTAATCCCTTAGGTTCTTTTTGTCTAATGTAATGGATATCTGCCAAATTCGTAGAGTAGCGCACCTTTTCTAGTAAGTCGAGCTTCCCCTTTTCAGCCAGATTCTGCTCAAGCTCTGGTGCAAAATCAAAATGATCTTCAATCGCACGCTTCCCTTTACCAGTAACAATAATAATATCTTCAATTCCTGAAGCTACCGCTTCTTCCACTATGTATTGAATTGTAGGTTTATCCACAATTGGCAGCATTTCCTTTGGCATCGCTTTTGTTGCTGGCAAAAATCTTGTACCGAGACCTGCAGCAGGAATAATCGCCTTACGTACCCTCTTCATTAATTCTTTTCTCCTTTCAATTGTCAAAGCTAAAATGCCCAAAATAAATATCTAATGGTAAAACAGGATAACTCCTGTACTAGCATTAGATATTTACATTTTTATATTTATTTCTGTAAGCGAAATAAATCTGAATGGCATAGTGCCACGGGGCATCTAACCCCCCCTCACACCATGCTATCGACGACACCGCGTCTAAGGTAAGTTCTCTACCCACAGCATGGCCGAGTGCCTCCATTGGTATCGGGTTAGGAGACATTACCGGTCATTTTTCTAACATTTAATTATTACTCAAGTAAAAATTACTAAAAGATTCCAAGAAATTTCTTGCGTTTGATTTTCTCGGGTATTTCTTTATAAATATTTTGATTTTGAACTAGAAGCTCCGCATTCTCCGTAAACATGTAAACCATGTCTACTCCATACTGAGTTTCTATTTCATCCAAAGCTTCTGACATTTTAAATGTCCTGTTCTTTATGTTATGTGCATCAGATGCAATAAAGTGAGTTAAGTTCGCTTCTATTAATTGATGTGAGAATTTCTTTATGTTTTTCCCAAAATAGCCACATAAGCTGGATGCTGTTACTTGAGTCAGTGCCCCTTTTTCCACGAATTGATATAGGAGGTCTGACTGCTCCAGTAATTGTTTGTTTCGTTCCGGGTGTACAATAACCGGAATTAAACCTTGCAGCTGAATATCAAATAGAAGTCTTTCAGCATATCTTGGTACATGATTTGAAGGAAATTCAATAAATAGATATTGGGATTCACATAAAGGAAGAATCGTTCCTTTTTCCAGATCCTCTAGTAGCTCACCATATATTCTTACTTCTTGTCCTGAAAGTATTGTTATTGAAATTGCTTCCTCTTTAAGTCTCGTGTTTAATTCCTTTACTTTCAAAAGAATCTCTGGTTTTTCGTTCTGATAAGAAGAGTTATGGTGAGGGGTAGCGATGATAGAGGTAATGCCCTCTTTGACTGCTTCCTTTGCCATCTCCAGGCTATCTTCCATCGTTTGTGCCCCGTCATCTACTCCAGGCAATATATGACAATGAATATCTATCATTTCGCTCAACCCTCCCGTTTTTTGTCAGCTTTTAGTTCTTTTGTAATGGTAACACGTTGCTTTAATACCGTAAAGAGTAAAACCTGTCGATATTTGTCAGTTCGCTCCGTAATAATAATAATGTTGGTTTTCTTTCATTTTCTTATTATTTAATACGACACCTAACAGCTTGCCTTGAGCACCCGTTAACAACTCTTTCGTTTTGATTAACTGATCTTTCTCTGCTTTTCCGCTGCCTGCCACGATGATTGTTCCCTGGCATTTGTTTGATAGTATTTGTGCATCTGTTACTGCCAAAACTGGCGGTGTATCAAATAGGATAATATCAAATTCTTCCAAAGCAGCCTTCATAAAATAATCCATCGCTCTTGATCCCAATAATTCTGATGGATTAGGCGGAATTGGACCGCTTGGAAGTATGAATAAATTCTTCACATCAATCGCTTTAACAGATTCCATAAGCGAAAGCTGGCTTGTTAATACACTAGTTAATCCTGATGTATTTAATACATTAAAGGTATAGTGTACGGTTGGCTTTCTTAAATCCGCATCTACAAGTAGTACCTTTTTACCTTGCTGTGCAAATACAACTGCTAGGTTTGCCGTTGTGGTGGATTTACCTTCTCCAGGACCTGACGATGTCACCATCATGGTTCGAATTTCTTCATCTATAGAAGAGAATTGTATATTTGTTCTGATTGTGCGGTATTGCTCAGACACAGGTGATTTGGGATCGTTCTTTGTGATGAGCTTGCGCTTATGTTCCATCGCCATCTTTTTCACTGCTTTTTTAAGAGCCAATCGTCTCACCCCTTAATCTTGAGCTTCTTTCTGAACGGCTTGGGCTTTCGCTTGTTTCTTCAATCGTTGCAATGACCCCAAGAACCGGAAGGCCTACTGCTTTTTCAATATCCTGTTCATCTTTGATAGTGTTATCTAAGTATTCTAATAGAAAGGCAATTCCGACACCTGCCATCAAACCTACCACCATTGCGATTGCAATATTAAGAAGAGGCTGTGGCTTAACCGGTGAAGGGTTTTCCCCTAATTCGGCTTTAGCAAGGATCGTTACATTGTTAACGTTCATAATATTTACAATTTCTTTTTGGAAAACTTCTGCTGTTTTATTGGCTATATCCGCTGCCATCTGCGGGTCTTCATCCTGCACTGAGATTGTGACAACCTGTGAACTTTGCTCACTTTGAACGGTTATTTTTTCATTCAGTGCACCTGTAATGATATCAAGGTCCAATTCCTTTTTGACTAATTCAAGAATCGCTGCACTTTTAATAATGACGTTATATGTGTTAATTAACTGCAGGTTGGTTTGAACTTCTCCGGCAGTATATACCCCTTGTTCATCTTTCGCCTGGTTAACGAGAATCTGTGTTGATGATTGATAAATCGGTGTTAATAAGAAATAACTGACTATCCCGCTGATCATGACTGCTACAATGGTTATGGCTATAATAAGAGAGAATCTCTTTTTTAACGTCTGGAATAGTTCTTTTAGACTAATCGTTTCCTCCATGATATCCTCCTAGTTATATGTTTAAAACAAAAGGTATTATATCATAAAATATTGCTAAATTTGTGTTTTTTTGTCATAATTTTAATGAAAATGTAAAGAACTCGTAATCACTGTTTCTATTTAACTATAAATTGTAAGATTTTGATAGATGTTATCCCTTTTTGGAAATTATTACATGTATATAAATTTTTCTGGAGGTTGTTATGAAGCATTTATTGATTATTATCCTTGCGATAGGCTGTGCAGTGGTCCTTTTTTTAGGAAATGCCCATTGGAATGAAAGGACTGGGCTTTCTAAACAGGAGCCCGTACAGGAAAGTAAAGAATCAGACTCTGACACAAAGGCATCTAAAACTGAAGCTCCATCGAGTACTTCAAAGGTCACTTTAGAAGAGTTCGAGATTCTTTCCAAAAATTGGCCTGATGCAGCAAAAAAACAATTTGAATTGTCTCTGCAAAAGGAAGAGCCTTTTAAAATTGTCCTTGCTGGCTCTGAAGCCCTTGGCAATGATACCAATGGCTGGGCCCAATTAACAAAGGCAGAGCTTGAGAAAGCATATGGCGCTGATTCATTAGAAGTAGTCATCCAAACTTATAATGGAACCTCCATGGATTTCTCTGCTGAAAATAAAGCTAAGGAACTGGCAGCTCTAAAGCCCGATCTAATCCTTTTAGAGCCATTGACTCTAAATGATAACGGCGAGGTCCGTATTGAGGATTCTCATACCCATATATCTAATTGGATCGATACAGTAAATGCCGAAAATCCGGAAGCCGTATTTATCATTCAGCCTCCACATCCAATCTATCAGGCAAGTTATTATCCTGTTCAGGTGGAAGAGTTAAAAAACTATGCAGAAACAAACGATATTCCGTATCTTGATCACTGGACAGCATGGCCTGATCCGCAGGGTGAAGAAATTCTCGGTTACTTATCCGAAGAAGGAGACGTGCCTAACGAAGAGGGACACCTTCTTTGGAGCAAGTTTGTAAACGAATATTTTATCAGCAAGTAAATTTAAACCACCATTGAAACTTCAATGGTGGTTTTTCATTTTAAAAACAGGAAGAGGGCGTTGATGAATTTGGCAGCAGTTTAATCGGATCAACCGCATTGGACTTCGATCCATTCCATAGCCCCAAATGTGTTTCAAAATGAAGATGCTGGCCTGTTACCTGGCCGGTACTGCCCATCCAGCCAATCTGCTGGCCTGTTTTGACTATCTGGCCTTTCTTGACTGATATGCTCCTTAAGTGGGCATATAACGTCTCCTGTGCGTCTCCTCTGTGTCTAATCATGATGGTATTGCCGTACCCGCTCATTGTCCCTGCATAGCTAACGGTTCCATCGTATGCTGCTTTTACAGGCACATCTCCTTTTTTGGCAATATCAATTCCATAATGGAAGCTTCCCCATCGAGATCCGAAACCTGATGTTAGAGTCCCATCTGCGGGCCAGTTAAAAGGAGGGCAAGAATTCCCGGCTAAAAGACCATAGCCCGTTAACACCTTATCCGTTACAGCACCTGTTCCTCCCAAAACGTATACCTTTGGATCGATTTGATTTACATAATCATAGACCGGGTCCTGTACACTCGTCGGATGGACAAGCACAATATTTGTATTTAATTTTTTTGCCAATCCGGAAGAAGCAACAGCATCCGGATATTCAGGGTATGTTTGATTAGTGGATGTACCCCTTACAAAAATGACATTGTCAGTATTATTATTTAAGTTTGCTGCCTCTACGCTTGTGCTGTAGCGGTTTTCACCTGACACTCTTTGTACTTTAATCCCCTTTGCAGCAAGTGACTTTTTTAGGTTCTCGCTGACCACTCCTGTTCCGCCAAAAATGATTACCTCTTTGATTGCAGGAGGAAGGGTTTTTGGAAGCGAATCCCTTTTGGCAAGATAGATAGGGATTTTATTGATAGCTGAATAGCTGGACGCAGGCAATGCATCGACAATGGTATCCCCGTTTACGAGAATGGCTTTAGCAGATGAAGCCCCTGTTATGGAATTGATGGCAGCTGCCGTATCATAGCGGGTGCTTCCTTTGACCCTTTGTGTGGCAATTCCTTTGTTTCTGATCGCATTTTCCACCCCTGCGCTAATCGCACCTGCTCCACCCAATATGTATACTTTTGCAGCTTTTAAGCGTGACATTTCATTCAAAGTGGCCGCATCTATTGTGTTTGGGTAGGTTAATAGAATCGGAGCATCCTTTACACCAACCAAGCTTGCGGCCGCCAGGGCATCAGCCGGATTATCAGCTCTTGCAAGGATAACGGCTCTTTCCTGTGAAACCAGACCCTTTGGCCAGCCTCTTTGTGATATTTTAATACCTGTATGTATTCGGTTATCTCCCGATATTCTTTCAAGATTTGAATTTGCCTTTGCCTCTGGGATATCAATATTCCATATAATTGCAAACACCGACAACAGCAGGATTAAACATTGACTGATCCTTTTCATTCTTTCCCCCTATATGACATTTATCTGTATTTTTAGACATATTTATCATAGCATTTCTTCTTATATCTAAAAATAGTAAATTATTGAAAAAGGGAAACAAAGGATCCAATCAGTTAATTTTTGCTGTCAGTTCTCTCCTTTATGATGGTTTTCAGTTTCTTCTCCAACTTTGTATTTTCCATTTTCAGTTTTGTATTTTCAATTCTTAGCTCGCTCACTTCTTTTTGCAGTTTGGCTAGTTCCTTTTCATTCTTTTCAGCCTCTTCCTGACTGCTGCATCCGCTAGCTAATAGGATCAATAATATGAATGATAGGTTCATTACTTTTTTCATGATAAGTTATTTCCTTTCTATTATATTGACATAACAAAATCCCCCCATATAAGGAGGGATCCTGCTTACTTTTATACAAGCTTCTTTCTTCTGCTGTGCCATAGCATGATCATGGACCCAGCGAATAACAAAGTCAATCCCAGCGCCAGCATGTTATACATATTCGTCGCTGTGTTTGGAAGCTTCTTGCCTGATTTAGTGTTTTTTACAGTCTGTTTGGCTGGCTTGTTGTCTTTCACGTTCTGATCTTTTGCTGGTGAGCCTGTTTTACCTTTATCTTTTTCCGGTGTTCCGCCTTTGCCGGGATTTTTACCCGGAACAGTGCCGCCATCCTCTTCCTCGGCTTTTTCCGTGCTAATCAGCAGCGAATCAAACGCAACAACTTCTCCATCCAGAATAGCTTCAATGCTAATTTCATAATCAGTACCTTCTCTTAAGCCGGTGAATTCATAGAATGATTCTTCTGGATCCAGGGTTACCGCTAATTCACCATCCAGATAGAGAGAATACTCATCAAGCTCTGAGCCTGTATATTCCCAATAAGCCTCAATCGTGTTTTCTGTTGCTGCTGCATCCACGAACTTTACAGCACTGTCACTGTCTGTCTGAACTTCAGTGGAAGTAAAGGAAACCACTGATTCTTCTGTATTGACCGCCTCAAGGGCTAATGTATAGGATGTTCTCGGCATTAATTCTTCAAACCTATAATTATTTGTTTCGGCGTCAACAAACTCCAGGAACTCGCCATCCAAATATACATTGTAGCCGCTTAGCTCTTCATTCCCTGTATAGTCCCAAGAGGCTTCAATTGAGCTATCAGATGTACTGATATCAGTAAAATTTAAGTCTTCGCTTAACGTCCAAACATAAGCAAAGGCATAGTCTATAAATTCTTCTCCAGACCAAGCTTCTACCACTATTTCATATTCTTTTCCGGACTCCAATCCTTCAAAAGTAAAGAAAGGTTCTGAAGGGTCTGCACTTCCTATTAGCTCGCCATTCAGATACAGCTGATACTCCTCAATCTCCTCTTCCCCTTCATATGTCCAAGAGACATCAATGGTATTACTTGTTGAGGTTATTGAGTCAAAATAAAGCATTCCTTCATCAAAGTCTTCGTATTCAACAAAGACTCCCTTTGCCTGAAGCTGCTCAATGATTTTCATTGCTTCGGAGCCTTCCGACAGATCCAGCTCCTCATTGTTAAATAATATTACATATTCTAACTTTTCAAGCTCAAGCAGAACTCCAATATCACTGATCTGATTATCGTTTGCCATAAGCATGGATAAGTTTTTCATATTCTTCAGTGGTGAGATATCGTTGAGATTGTTTCCAGCAACTGCAAGGCCCTCTAATTGTGTTAAATCTGCAGCCCACTTAAGGTTTTGCATATCTGTATAAGAAGCATCCAAATATAGCAGCTTCATTTTGGACAGCGCTGAAAAGTCGGATACCGGATTGCTTTCAATGGTCAGCATCATCAGGTTTGACAGTCCTTCAAGTCCCTTAAGAGATGTTATGTCGTTGCTGCTCAACTCCAATATCTCGAGGTTTTTCAGCCCGGATAAATCCGGAATGCTTCCGATGCCGTTATTTGAGAGTGTCAAATACATTAAGCCGGATAGGTTATTTAAGCTGGAAAAGTCTTTAATCCCAGTATTGGAAAGAAACAATGCAAACAGATTAGATAATCCTGTAAGCGGTTTAAGGTCTGTAATCGGATTTCCATCCAAATCCAGACTCATTAAATGTGTTAAGCCGCCTAATGGGGATAAGTCTTTGATGTTATTATCCCAAAGAGACAAATCCTCCAAATTGACCGCTTTCTCCAGACCGGATAGGTTCTTAATTTCTGCGGATGATAAGTCTATCGAAATCAGCGTGAGCATGTCACTTTCCTGGATATCGCGATCCAGCCCGAGCCTCTCCTTCAATGCCTTTTCCAGCTTCTTATCCGGAAAATGAATAATCTCTCCACTTGGCAGCTGTGCTGTTTTTACAGTCAGCGCTGCCTTTCCGATTAATTTCCCTTCCTGATAGGCTTTAACTTTAAAGCTATACTCTGTTTCTGGTTTTAAGTCAGTAAAAATCTCTGAATTTGTTTCGCCTTCGATTTCTTTTTCCACACCATCCACAGAAAGCACGTATTGATCAGGATAGGAGTAATCATCCTCTTCCTCTGTCCAATAGTCCCAGGAGATTCCGATTTTCGATTCATTCACAAAATCAGTATAGATTTCCATATTCACATTCTCGTCAAAATCGTAATTCACTTCCACACCTTTGGAACGCAGATACTCAAGCACCTCTATTGATGGGGCATGGTCCTCAATCTGAAGGTTTCCATATAGATAAACTGCTTGAAGGCCTGGAAGTTCTTTTAGGAAAGTAAAATCTTCAAATTCTGTGTAGGATACATCCAGATTGGCAAGCTTAGTCAGATTCTTAAAAATAGAAGAATCCGAAACAGGGTTATCGCCAATATCCAGGATGATAAGCTTTGTTAGACTTTTCAGAGGAGCTAAATCCTCTATATTGTTATCGTAAATAACCAGATGGTCCAAATTCACTGCATCCTCCAAGCCATCGAGCGACTCAATTTCCATTCCCGGAGCAAAAAGAGCCGTCAATCTCTCCATGTCACTCGTATAAAGTTCACGATCAAGGCCAAGCTCTTCTTTGATGGCTGCTTCAAGATTAGAGTCTGATATTGTTACTTTTTCTCCCAATGGAGAAGCTAACGTATTGAAGGAAAACTCATTTTCTGCCATTACACTACCAGCACCTAAAGCGCTTACTTTAATATTATAGGTGGATGAAGGCTTAAGCCCAGTTAAATGATATTCATATACGTCACCTTCCAGTGTGTCAATAACATCTCCGTTAACAGATAAAGTGTATTGATCTACTTTTCCTGACCCGTACATCCCCCATGAAACTTGAGCAGAGGATTCGGTAATCCGATAGACATTTAAAAGAAACGATTTACTGTCATCCAAAACTTCAATCTGAGTGCCTCTATGGGATAAATCCCTTAGCACTTCTGATGGACCCAGGTCCATCTCCAGATTCCCTATTTGAACTTTTTCCAGAAGCGGAAGCATTAAAAGACTATCAATATTCTCCAAAGGCAATGAATTTAGTCTTAATTCAGTTAGGTTCGTTAAGTTTTCAAGGGCGCTGATATCTGATATCGACACATCTTCAATTATTAAATGTTGCAGATTAACCGCAAGCTCTAATCCTTTTAAACTATCGATATCTCCAAGCCGGTCATTTACATTCAGGAAAGTTAACTTTTCCAGATCTTCTTTTAAAAGGGCGCCTTCTGGTTTAGGCAGCTGCTCGCGGATGATTTTTTCAAGATTAGGGTTATCTAGGGTAACCACTTCTCCAACAGATTTAGTTGGTTCTTCTGTTGAAGCGGAATCCTTTTCAGACGCCGGTTGTTCTTGGCTGCCATCTGAAGGCTCGGTAGTTTCAGCCTTTTCTTCTTTGGCCTCTTCTACGGGCTCTTCACTTTCTTCTTGTGAGGATTGGTTGTCCTCTATGTATACTGATACCGTTTTTGCAGCACTTGTTAACTCCACATCACCCTGTTGGCCCTTAATAGAGTAAACATATACTTCATCTTCTGCTGTAGCCTGGTCAATATACTCGTATGTTTTAACGGCATTTTCACCTAGGATTTCATTGGATATCAAAGTTGGCTCGACATCCAGGGTTTCATCGTTTTTAATAATCTGATAGGTTTCCGGGCTTTGATTCTGGACAGATAAAATGGTTTTCCAGGTTAACGTTACTTTTCCATCCTCCACCACAGGGTCCGCCAAATCAATCATGGCAGCTGCAGTTGTCAGTCCATGCGTCTGGGAAATTGGACTAAAAAGTGAGAAAATAATAGCCATAACCACTGCAATGTTTAACCAGTTTTTCCTTTTCTTCATTCGCTTGCTCCTTTTTGGAATTAGTTAATATTTACTATTATTTACTAGAATTATACAATTAAGATAATTATAATGGTTAATAAATAAATGTAAATCTTTATTTTTAGCCGTTTTTCGACAATAAGGGGGAAGGCATGAAAACGCTCATTTATTTGCTTCTATTACTTGGAGCAGCCATTACGGCTTATTCTTTGTTCGAGATAAGAGATTCCCAGATTCAGGTTGAGGAAAGAAAAGAGGAAGCCGTTAAAATGCTTGTTGAAGATACAGAAAAGAAGCTGATATTTGAACAAAATGAAACGATCGGACTTCTTTCGGTTCCTAAAATTAATAAGGATATCCCCATCATCGAAGGAACAGATAATGATCAGCTTGAGGCTGGTGTGGGCCACTACACCGGGACGGCTTTTCCCGGCCAAAAAGATCAAATTGTTCTTTCAGGGCACAGGGACACAGTCTTTCGGAACTTTGACCAGCTTAAAGTGGGGGACATCTTTACTGTGAAATTGTCGTATGGGGACTTTTCTTATGAAATATATGATACGAAGATTGTTGATGCGGATGACCTTACCATTATTAAAAGCACGTCTCCGGAAGAGGTATTGACTGTAACTACCTGCTACCCTTTTAACTTTATCGGGGACGCGCCTGAGCGCTTTGTCTTTTATGCCCGGCCAAAAAATTGAATATAGAAGCCAGGGGACTTACGTCATACCCGACTTAACCAAAGAATTGTTTATATGAGTGAAAGGTTGGCTTAATTCTAATATCACTGTATTTCTTTTCTTAATTAATATACCCCTTGTTATTAGATAAAAAAGAGACAGAACCCCTCTGTCTCTTTCCAAGTTTATTATTGAATTAGTGACCAAATTTCGTCTTCAACGTCAAGGCTCACTGCACCTTTTCCGCCAATAATGGTGTACCACAAGACTTGTTCATCAACAAAAAGTTTTTTTGCAGCTGGGTGAAGTGTATTTGGTGTTGTTAATACAATAGGCTGACCGTAAAATCCTGCTAAGACTGACCCTGTTAGAGCATCTGCAAAGTTGCTTCCTGTTGTCACAAATGCAAAGTCAATTCCAGCCGAGAATAATTGTTTAGATACGTTCGCCGATGTCTCATAGCGGTTTTTACCGCTTATTCGATCAGGGCTAGGCAATTGTTTACGAACATTTTCTGAAACTGCACCTGTTCCGCCAATGACAAATGTATGGCTGTATTTTTTTACTTGAGCTGCAGTTGGTGAAGGCAGCGTATTGGCCTGAGTTAATAAGATTGGAATACCATTCATAGCAGCATACGGCCCAATAGATAAGGCATCCGGATAATTCTCCCCTGAAACGACAACAGATGTTTCTTGAAGCGGCAGCTTATTTGCAATCTGAACCGCCGTTTCATATCTTGTCTTTCCAGAAATGCGTGCCACTGTTAGTCCAAGAGTATTCTTAAGATAGTTCTCGACCCCCTGGGACACAACTCCAGTACCGCCAATGATGGTTACTTTTTTAACATCCAATTCACGAATTGCTTGAATAACAGAGTTTGGCAGCGAATTCTTTGTTGTAAGTAAAATGGGTGCATCCAAATAAAAGCCTAGAGGTGCAGCCGCTAATGCATCCGGAAAGTCTGTACCAGTTGCCAGTAATATTTCATCGGCACCAGAGTATTGCCATCCTTCGTAAGCAACATTTACAGCCGTTTCATATCGATCCTTACCAGAGATTCTGTATAGATCCGGTTCAATAAGAAATGGATTGAAGGTATATTGTTCCCCTCTTGTTGTTTCATAGTTGTCCGTTAATTGTAAATAATATGTGCCGGGTTCTAATTTAGCCTCAGCATAAAACCCTCCGTACTCATCAAATGAACTTTCTGCTTCGGATATATCCTCCCTGGTTCCATCCGGGTTCTCTTTATAAATCACAACACTGATTTGGCCAGTTAGACTAGTAAAGGCTTCCGTTACATGCCCAATAAGCACAAACATCCCTCTTTTTGGAATGGTTATCTTGAACATATCCCTATCTTCTCTGCTCATCGTCCCGGTAACTTCGTCATCAAGTGAGATTGAATTTGCTTCGGTAAAATAATCATTTGGCTCTTGTTCATTAACATTCGGATAGCCCATATCATCTTGCAGCTTGTTGAATTTCTTTTCTTCAAAATTATTGCTGGCTGATGCTGGACTTGAGAATAATGAAGTTGAGAGTAGAACAAACGCGACTAAGAATAATATACTTCTTTTCACATGTATGCCTCCAATTGTAGAAACCTCTCTTAAAATCCAACCTATTAAACTATAGCAAATCGGAAATACTTATCTACAAGATGAACCTTTAATTAAACTTACGACTCTTTACTTCTGAAATAAAGAATTTATTGCCTGGTCTGTCACAACTTTATCCCCGCCCAGTACAAAATAGAGTTCTGCTAGATCAGAGTAAGTTTGGACCGTATCTTTCGTTGTTTGATGAGGTTTAGTTGGATGAGTTAAAATAACAGGATTCCAGGTAGCGGCAGCAAATGCTGATCCAGCCAGTGCATCGGGATAATTTTCACCTGTTGCAATCACCGGTAAATCCATATCAATCGCTTCTTCAAAATACTGAATGACATTGCTGTTTGTTGCATAACGGTTTACCCCGCTAATACGTTCTGGCATTGGAAATGTGCTTGCCACTTGTTCACTAATGACTCCAGTGCCGCCTATAACAAAAGATTCCACCGGCTGTTCTGCTTTAACAAACTGACTTACTGAAGATGGAACCGAATTTTTTTTGGTTAAAAGAATTGGCATTTCTAATTGTGCAGCTATTGGGGCTATTGATAGTGCATCCGGGAAACCTTCCCCAGTCGCCACCACTACACTATCTGAGTTCCCAAGCTGCTTGGCAACTTTTACTGAAGTTTCATAGCGATCTGCACCGCTAATTCTTGTTATTGATGAGATTCCCAGACTATTAAGCTCTTTCTCTATATTTAGAGAAATAACGGACTTCCCTCCAATTAAATATACGCTTTTAACTTTAAGGCGCTTTAATTCATTTTTTACACTGTCCGGCAAGGAGTTGGCTGGTGTTAATAGAAGCGGAGCACCATATTTATAAGCAAGAGGTGTCGCGCTTAATGCATCTGGAAAGTCTTTGCCTGTAGCCATAACAGCAACTGCAGACGTGTCCCAGCCCTCAGCAGAGATGTTTACTGCGGTTTCATAACGATCTTTGCCTGAGATACGATAGGTTGGTGCGTCTTCTGCCTTAGCTTGTCCAAAAGGTAATGCCAGTGTTAATAGAGCTGATAGAATGATAGCCTTTTTCATGATTTCCTCCTAGTTGGTTAAGTATCAAAAGTAATTATAGGGGGGATTACCAAAAAATGATAGATGGATTTCTTGCGTCAGTCATAAATATTTTTCGACAAGGTTTTCTCTTATTGAAAAGGGTTTTAATTAATCCAATTCTGTTTTATGGCAGGCATATCAATCTATATTTATATATGAAGAAATCTTTAGAGGCAATAATCCTAGCATTCTCGAAAGCCCTCTATATGAAACTCAGCAAAAACAAAAAACAGGCTCAACTTACGAGCCTGTTTCTTGTTTTACTTATCTAATTTTGTAATACGACCTTCTGTAACAGGGTTCACTTCGCCTTGATCTTTAATATAGTTAACTAATGCCTCTAAATCTACTACATCGACTACGCGGTTTTTGCCTTCTTTCAGAACGTGCAGCTCATCTCCGCCATCAGCCATGAAGTTGTTAACCGTTACTGAATATGTTTCTGTATCTACAATCGGAGTTCCATCCGCTTTTGCTGCAGAAACAATGCGGCTGCCTACTTCTTTAGAAGTATCATAAGAGAATTTCAAGCCGGCAACTTTAAGAATTCTTTGCTTAGAACCCCATTGCTGTTCTAATAGCGTTTTAATTTGTGCACCTGTCAGATCCATTGTCACAAGGTCATTGCCGAATGGCTGTACAGTGAATGCTTCCTTCCAAGTGATTTCCCCTGCATCAATTTCTGCACGGATACCGCCTGGGTTCATGAATGCAAAGTCAGAACCTGTTGCAGCAATCATAGAGTCAGCAATCAGGTTACCCATTGGAGACTCGCCGTCAGCATTTTCATCTCTGCTAATACCGGTTGTTGTTGTACCAATTTTTTCGTTTAGGATCGGAGCAACGTCTTCAATGTATACATCAAGCATCGCTTTAATTTCTGCATCTGGCTCAATGCCATCGCGGTAAGTCGTTACGATTTCCGCTTTTTTCTCAATAATGTCCTGTGTTACAGGGTCAATCGTAAGATCAACATCAGAAAAAGCTGTTCCGTATGAGAAAGATTGCACCAGAAGCTTGCCATCAACTACTGTGTTCGCATATTGGTGATTATGTCCGCCAAACATGACATCGACTTCATCATCAACTTTATTAGCAATATCCACAAGCTCTTCTGTAGGGTTTTTGCCGTCAGTGTCAGATTTAACAGGATTATGGGATACTACAACAATTGATTTTACCCCTTGGTCTTTCAATTCTTTAGCATACTTGTTGATTGCTTCAGCTTCATCCGTGAATTCAACTCCAGCTACACCGCTAGGAGTAACGATAGTAGGTGTGTCAGAGTATGCCACTCCAATAAATCCGATCTTAACTCCATTTACTTCATTGATTACATACGGATCCAAAATAGGTTCTTTTGTTTTTGAATCAACTACGTTAGAAACTACGTATGGAAAGCTTGCACCTTCGAATTCACCGTACTTATCTACTGTCTTTGGATGGCTTCCTCCGTCGATCAGGCGAAGCATCTCATCAACGCCTTCGTCAAATTCATGGTTTCCAAGTGTTCCTAGGTCAAAGCCAATTTCATTTAATAGCTTAATCGTCGGCTCATCCTGCAGCAATGCAGACACCGGCGAGCTTGCTCCTGCCACATCACCTGCATGAAGCATGAATGTATTAGGATTTGTTGCTTCACGTTCTTTTAAGTAGGCTGCTAAATATTCAATTCCGCCGGCACCTTCAGCACCAAGCTTTGCATTAAATGTATCAAGCTGGCCGTGAAGGTCATTGATTCCTAATAATTGAACCTCAAACGGTCTTGACATGTTAACTGCATACTTGTGGAAGCCGTTTGCTCCTTCGCCAACATATTCAATATTTTCAGTACTTGCTGCAATATCCTTAGCTGCTGGAGATGATTCGAATGTAACATTTACATCACCATATATAGGAGACAGCTTCCAGTTCTGGTCAGCAGATGGATTGATTGTCTTGTTCTTGATGATGTAATTCATGACTACCTGTCGATTTTCGTCAGCAGATTGATAGATGATTCGATTGCCATCAGGGTTAACAACTGACATTGCTGCACGGTAGTTGTTTGTTGCAATGACAAATTCCTGATCTTCCTTAACAGGCTTACCATTGAATTCTAGATTTTTGATACGGCTGGAGCCTTCGTTCACAACTTTTCCAGCTGAATCATATTTAGCCGGCTGAGTTACATCAATTTCATATGTTACGCCATCTAAAGTATCAAAGTTGTAAGCTGCGAAATCACTGTTAATCAGATTTTGTTCTTCTGTTTTTGAAGGGTCAATCTTATTAAAGTTACCAGCTGTCCACTCCAAATACTCCTTCACTTCTGCACCGTTCAATTTAACTGCTTGCACAGTATTAGGATATTTATAAAGGTCAGCCACGTTTTTGATGGTGATTGTACCTTTAGGAATATTTGTATATTCGCTTGCACCGTTTCTGCCTGCTTTAAATGGAGCAGCAGATGATAGCACAGGAAGGTTCTCATATTCTGTTCCTTTAAGTGCATTTTCTACAAATTCTTTTTGTGCATTGCTTACAATTTGTACAGATGGGTCATCTTGTACACGTGCAAAATAGCTATGGATAGGTGCAGTTGTTTCGCCAACAGGGCTGTTAATGTATTTAACCGTTTCTTCATGCGAAGATTTTAGTACATCTACAAGCGCCTGATCGTTAGCCACATCCTTAGAAGTAACACGAACCTCTGATTGGGAATCCTTTACAGTCCATTTTCCATCCACTTTTGCCAAAGTCAGGTCAATAACACCAAGATTGCTTCCATCAACATTCGCTTGTACAGCCGCAACCCCGTTAATGGTTCCTTTAGCTGTATCTACTCCATCCACTTTGAAGGACGCATCATTGCTTGGGAATGATTTATGGGTATGGCCCATTAAAATTGCATCAATACCCTCTACTTCACTTAGGGCAAATGCAGTATTTTCTTTGTTTGTTTTATCCCCGTCAAATCCGCTGTGAGATAATGCAACCACCACCTCAGCACCGTCTTTTTTCATTTCAGGAATCCACTTCTTGGCAGAAGCTACAACATCTTCGGTTACCACTTTGCCTTGAAGGTTGGCCTTGTCCCACTGCATGATTTGAGGGGCAACAAAGCCAATGACTCCCACTTTAACTATCTGCTCTTTACCGCTTTCATCCTTTACTTTCTTTTCGATGATTTGGTAAGGTTTGATGTAGTTTACATCATTAGTTGGGTCATTATCATGGTCATCTTTATATACATTGGCACTTACATAAGGGAACTCAGCACCTTTTAAGCTTCCTTCCAAGAAATCAAGGCCATAGTTGAATTCATGATTTCCTAAAGTTGCACCATCGTAATCCAATTGATTCATTGCTTCATAGATTGGATGTGTTTCGTTTTCGATTAAACCTTCAGAAACAACTCCTTTTCCTCCAAGAAGAACGACGGATTTGCCATCTACAAGTGCATCAGTTCCCGCCGGCAATGAGCCTTGTTTAACCAGCAGCAATGGAGCATCTTCTTTAGCAGCCAGCACAGAGCCTGTTAAAGCATCAGCAAAACCATAGCCATTTGAAACAAATACTTTGCTCTTGATTTCGTCAAGCTCAGTCGCTACTTTTACAGCTGTTTGAAAACGGTCTTTGCCAGAATAGCGTTTTGGATTCTTTACAGCCTTTTCAACAGCTGTACTAATTACGCCGGAACCACCTACAAGAATCGTATTTTCCTTGTTTGCAAGCGCATCAGCAGTTGCTTTTGGAAGAGAGTTCTTGCCTGTTAATAGGATTGGAATGCCATTTTTAGCTGCATATGGAGCAATGGAAAGGGCATCCGGATAGTCCCCGCCGTAAGCCAGGATAGCTGCATCTGCGCTTCCGCCTAATTCACCTGCAATCTCAGCAGCTGTTGCGAAGCGGTCAGCACCTGAAATCCTTTTAACCCAAACTTTCAAATCTTTAGAAATTTCTTGCTGTACTGCTGTAGAAACAGCTCCTGTACCGCCAACAATCAGGACTTTCTTAGCTCCTAATCGCTTAATTTCATTTTTTGTATCAGCATTTAGTTCTTTTGTCTTTGTTAATAGAATCGGGGCATCATATTTATACGCCAAAGGTGTAGCCGCAAGCGCATCAGCAAAGTCATCTGCTCTGGCAATCACAACCACATCGGATGAATCCCAGCCCTTTTTCGAAACTTCTACAGCTGTTTTAAAACGGTCTTTTCCTGATAATCGGTCCGCAAATGTCAGCGGATCTACTTTTGCTATGTAATCTGTATAAGGATTTCCCTGTAAAAGGTCCCCATTATCGAACAGTAAGTTATTTTCGTTCTCCGCACGTTCTTCCTTTATTAAAGTCGATACTTTTACAAGTCCCTTATCAACAGGTGTATCTGAATAATAGTCATGGTTCATAATGCTTCCATGGACATCAGTCGTTTCCATGATCTTAAGTTTTACATATGCCTCATTGGATAAGACATTTTTCGGCAAAGAATCAGCTGAAGCGCCGGATCCTAATGGAGAAAGCATACCAACAGCAAGTGTAGAGACTAGCAATCCGCTAAACTTCTTTTTAATACCCTTTTTCACCTTTTTTCCACCTCTCGTCTAATGTCTGACAAGTCGATTATATACTAAAAATAGTAAAATACTATCATTTTTTGTTAAAAAAATATAAAAATTCCAACGAATTTTGTAATTTTTTTGTAAACGCTGTCAATGTGGTTAAATCAATATTTTAACAAAAAAAGACTGTCTCCAGCACTGATGTACTGGAAACAGTCTTTCATATCTATTTCTTAACAGAGAATGAGTACTCCTGGAAGGAAGAATTATAATAGTTATCTACTTTTATATAATATTTTCCTGCCGGTAATGATACCGTTTTTGTTACTTCTTCTTCTGTGACATTATCATAAGGTGTATACATATACTGCAGCGTTCTGCCGGATCCATCCACGATTTCATAATACCAGCTACTGCCTTCTTTCGTTTTTGCTGTTAAAGAAATCGCCCCTGATTTATCCAATTGGAAAGAGTAGAAGTCATCGTCATTTCCGCCTTGTATGGAGCCTGATATTTGTGCACCAATGCTGATTGGATTGGCGGATTGAACACTATCATTGAACTCTTTCTCATAATTGCTTACTTTGCTGAAGTTCACTATAAATTCATACTCAGCATCTTTACTATCTGAGTAATTTTCAACGACAAGGTAATAATCCCCGGCCGGCAAACCGATAGGAACATTCGAGTAGCCGCTTGCATAATCATCGTATTTTGTGTTGAAGTATGCATATTGCTCACCATTACGGTTCATAACCTGCACTTCCCAGCTTTTACCCGGGGTATTTTTCACGTTTACATTAATTTTGCCTGCAGAATCTAAAGTGAATTTATAAAAATCTACTGTTTCGGATTTACTTAATAAGCCTTTATAGCTTTTATTTAGTTCTAGAATATTTGCAGTTTCGATGGTGTTATTGAATTCCTTTTCAAAGTAATTGCCCTGAATATACTGTACTTTAAACTTGTACTCTTCGTCCTGTGCATCACTATAATTATCAATCAGGAAGTAATAGGTTCCGGCTGGCAAACCAGTCCGATAGCTGGTAGCTCCATTTGCATACGTTCCATACTCAGTAGAGAAGTATGTAAATGTTTCACCTTTCTCATTCAGCAATGTGCCTTCCCACGCAACCCCAGGCTTCTGGTCCATTTTCAATTCCACTTGCCCTGGTGCTGCCAAAGTGAATTTGTAATAATCCAGGTCCCCGCTGTCTTGTAAAGCCCCTTTGTAGTCTGCATTAACATTTATTTGATTTGCTGCTGCAATAGTGTTGTTAATCTCTTTTTCATAATTGTTGCTTTTTGTATATTTAACTGTAAATGAATATGGAACTTTATATCCATCTGAATAATTTTCAATATTAATATAGTATGTCCCCTTCGGAAGCCCCACCGAATTATTCGTTACTCCTGAAGCCCCGGAGTTATAGTTAGTGGAGAAATCCTCAAGTGAATCCCCATTAGCAGTTAATATAGTGGCATACCAGCTTGCACCACTTGTTTGTTTAAGCTGGAGGGTGATATTTCCAGGTTCAGTGATGGTAAACTGATAATAATCTTCATCCCCGTAATCTGCCAGCTTGGCACTATAAGTTTTGTTTACATCAATTTTTGCTGACTTCTCAAAGGTATTATTCGCCTGTAAACCATTCATTTGAGTTAATACATTATTAGAAACAGCTCCATTGCCGCCTAATGCAGTCAAACTTGAGTAAACATTCGAGTTTAGATGGCTCTTAATAGCGTCTGGAAGCTTTGTTGTCTGAACCAAAAGCATCGCTCCATTATTCTTTGCTGCTAAAACAGATCCTGTTAATGCATCCGCAAAGCTGGTACCAGTGGCAACATACGCTGCTGGAGCTTTGGACTGGAACTGGTTAATAATTGCAACAGCTGTCTGATAGCGGTCTTTCCCTGAAACGCGTTTGGCATTGGGTGCTTGAGTCAGCAGGCTATCAGCTAAGATCCCCTTTCCTCCAACAAAAATTGTTTCTGACTTGCCTTTAAGCTTTTCCTTTGTTACTTCCGGCAATGATTTCGTTTCACTCAACAGAATTGGGTATCCCATTCTGGCTGCATATGGTGCAATGGACAAAGCATCCGGGAAGTTTCTTCCATATGCAATAATGGCTTTATTGCTGTTTCCAAGCTTGTCCGCAATTAATGCGGCTGTTATGTATCTGTCTTTTCCGCCTATACGTTCAATGGAAAGTCCCAAAGAGCGCAATTCCGCTTCGACATTTTCCGTAATAATTCCTTTGCCGCCCAGGATTACTGCTTTTTTTGCTTTTAAACTTGAAATCTGTTTTCTGGTTACTTCCCCAAGGGTATTTTTTTTAGTCAGCAGGATTGGTGCATTTAGTTTGTAAGCTAACGGACCGCCGGCTAAAGCGTCAGGAAAATTATCCCCAATTGCCAGCATAACCGTGTCTGCTGTTGTCCAGCCTTTTTTGGAAATGTTAACTGCTGTCTCATAACGGTCCTTTCCGGATAATCTGGTACTTTCTGCATGGGTTACTTCCTGAGTAAAGAAAAAGAGCACTGCCAGACTCAGGAAAACAATTAAAGATCTTTTCATTTCTTCCTCCTATTGTAAAATTTTCCTATTCATTATATTACTATTAAGGACTATTAGTCTAGGTTGAAATAACTATTTTTACTATTTTTGTAAACTGAGATTAAAATTAAAGAGAGCCCCCTTAAGAGACTCTCTAGTTTTAATATTCGACTTTTGTTTTGAAAGAGAAAACTCTCATAATTCAATTACAGCTTGAAGTTTTAAGGAATAGGCAGAATAGTATTTTCTTCAAGTCTTTTCTCCTTTAGATATCAAACCAAAAGGGACAGGAAGATTTCAAGAAAATACTATTTTTATTTTCAGCCAGGATCACTTTAATTATTTTTCTGTAAGGACACGATCGCAGACTTCAAATAAATTTTCCAGGCATTCATTTCTGACTCTTTCATGGCAAATGAATTCATACCTGATTTCATACTCCAGCCGGGCAGCAATTATTGACAGTTTATTTTCGTCTCCATCTTTTGAAAGGTAATTAGAAACCTTTTGCTCAAAATACTCTTCTGTTCCATAGAATCCTTCCATTTTGAACTCCTCCTTTATTTATCCCCCCTATATAATCAATTTCCCCAAAACTTAATAAACAAACCAATATGATATACCTATCCTGCTCCTTTGATAACCCATCTTATCCAATTTCAGGATGCATTATTAAGGGTACGCTAAGTTTATATTAAAGTTATTTTACAATAAGGATTCGAAAGCATCTTTCATATACTATATAGAAGGTATTTAATCCTTCTCAAGGATGTGAAATTAATGAGTAATACTCGCGGACATATTTCTGAAATTCATATATTGAGGGCAATAGGCTGCCTATTTGTCGTTGCTGTTCATGTTTCTGGTTCTTTCTATTATGAGCACGGCGAAACATATAACGAGTTTACATTATTTATCAATCAAATCAGCCGCTTCGGAACACCAATGTTTGCACTTATTAGCGGTTTTCTCTTATTTTATCAGGCAAGATTTAAGGGCTTTGATCTTTATAGATTTGCTACTAGCCGATTTACAAAGATTGGCTTGCCATTTCTCTTTTGGAGTGTTTTCTATTTACTGTTTACGTATTTAGTGCTTGGCGTAAATCCATTAGAATCCGGAGAAAAGCAATTCCTGGTGAACTTCATATTTGGCAATGCTTATTATCATTTATATTTTATGTCCATTGTCTTTCAGTTTTACTTGCTATTTCCGCTGCTGCAGGCAGTTAAGTCAAAAATGATTTGGCCAGTGCTGCTTATCGGAGCAGTATGTATAAACTATTACTTTGTAAAGTCATTCAATCCTGGAGAATTCGAAGGAATCCTAGGGAGTATCCTAAGTCAGCGGGCATTTTTGCCAAGCTGGATTTTCTATTTTATTTTTGGCGGGTTCCTCGCTTATTTCTGGGAACCATTACGTGCATTTTCAAAGAAATATAAAGTTTTATTGGGGATTGCGGTTCTAATTGTCACAGCTGCCGCTGTATGGGAATACAAAACAATGGGGTCCACACCGTCTAATAGAGTGACGAATTTGGTCAACATTCCAATCATTACTCTTTTTGTGATTGGGATCGGAGAACAAATCCAAAAAATCAGCTGGCTGAACAGCATTATTACCAAGATTGGAACATTATCTATGGCCATCTACCTGGTACATCCTTTTGTTCTATACAGCTTTATCCAGGTTGCACCGGATTTTGTCTGGAAAACAGCACTCTTCCCTTTTGTTTATGCCTTAATTTTATTAGGTTCAATAGCAATGGTAAAAGCGATACAATTAATACCGCTTAATCAATATATATTAACAGTGCCGGGCACTAAGAAGCAGAAGAGAAATACCACTGTCAAAACAGCCGCTCTGCGGGTAAAATCAAATTTACAATAAAAGTTAGAGCCCGAGCTACTATTATACAGAGCTCGGGCTTTTTGTCATTTGAAACCAAAAGAAAAAGCGGTAAGCACCGCTTTTGATAAATGAGTTTATATTAATGTTCTGACGGAATTCCTAAGCTGTGTTCTGATGGAATACCAGCTAACTCTATTGGCTTGCCAATACTGTGTTCTGATGGAATGCCAGCTAACTCTACAGGTTTGCCAATACTATGCTCCGATGGAATGCCAGCCTCCAGGTTCCCCGTGAAAGATGCTCCAGCGCCAATTAATCCTAAAGCCAACGCCCCAGCTAAGATTAACTTTTTCATGACATTAACTCCTCTCATTCATAATTTATTGAATTATTTATATATTAACATTTATTGAGTAATTTTTCCATTTCGGATTCAATAATTTGGATGAATTTATCATTTCTTTGCAGTTGCAAGATATAAATGGCTTTCTGAAGGAACTCTATACCCTTTTCTTTATTGCCAAATTTTATATAATTTTCTCCACTTTGATAGTGCAAATTAGCAAACAAATATTGTATTTCTTCATGTATACAAATCTCAATTCCCTTTTGGCAATATACCAGGGATTCCTGGAATTCCCCGATCTCTGTTAAGGCTTGGGATAAACCAAACAAAATCCTGACTTTCCCTCTGCTCTCAAGGATATGCGGAAGTTTCTCCAAATCATTAAGCCCTTTTTTGAACATGGAAATAGCTTCCGTATAAAGGTTCATATCTTTATATAAAATAGCGATACTTGTTAATATTTCGACTTCTCTTTCCGATAAGTTTACCCTTTTTTCATTTGTAAGGTCTAAGGCGCCGTGCAGCAGCTCTATCGCTTTATCAAAATCATTCTCAAGATAAAACACACAGATGCCCTGATGCCATACTAAAAATTGCTTCAGCATGACAGGCTGGAAAATCGGATTCTCCAATTCCTTTTGGACAATTTCGTAAATCGCCTGATAATTCCAATTCCGCTTGTGCTTATTAATAATCTGCATAACAGCTGTAGAATAATTTATGGTAGACTTCGAGGCGATATTAAAGAAGTACGTAAGATCAATATTCATTTTATTTGCTAATTGATTCAGCGTCTCCAGACTTGGATACGCTTTCTCTTTTTCAAAGGAAACTAGCTCCTCTTCAGAGCATATGCCTTCTGCCAGTTCCTTAACACTTAATCCTTTATACTGACGAAAAGATTGTAAGCTGTCGCCAATTAAATACTCACTTAAATTCATCAGCTTTCCCTCACTTAGTATAATTAATAGTATTATCCTACCACAAAAAGTATAGTATCGTTAAAGATTCAGGAGTGTACAGGAACTGCATCAGTCTATATGCGGTACGTTTGAAGTTCTAAGATTGAAGAGTCTACTGTAAAACGAAACTTAACGGGGAAAAACATCTTCGCAGTTACATTAAATTTAACCCCACTATATATTATTCGATAGTACCAGCAAATATCCTTTCATTAATTAGAAATTTTATATATCTCTTTTACTTCGAATGCAGGCAACTTTATTAATTACTTCAATCCCGCGGTGTTTCAATGCAAAATAAAAACCCTTCTATACAGAGGGTTAATTTAACATTCATATTTTATTTACTATTTGGTTTCGTTAATTTCCAACTATTTTTCTCAAGTCATTTTCAATTTCTGATAGAAGCTGGTTAACGCTAATTTCTTTTTCCCCAACACCCTTTTCATATGCTTTGGTAAGCATGTCCAAAAAAAGCTGATTTAATGTATCGAGACCTTCTTTACCCAGCAATTTTTTAACTCCTCCTATTTTTCTATCATTCTTAGACAATATTCTATTTTATTTTCTATCATTTGACAATACTTTTCCAGTTATTAAACAAAAAGAACCGCTTCCGATAGGGAAGCGGCTGAAACTGGAGATTTAAAAGGATGTAAACATCAGTTGCAGTTAGGTTTCTTTCCTAAATGCATTTCACATTATTCATTAAAACATTAATATACAATTCATGTATCATTGATTATTACTCATTATTAATGGTTTTCAGTTCTAAATCTCTTGTTAATACAGGTTTTTAATAGTAAATATAACTATAAGAATATTTTTCAGGGGGTAATCGTTTGGATTTTTCTGTAATCGGAAAAAAAATCAAAGAGTTAAGAAAATCAGCAGGTTTTTCCCAAAAAGATCTGGCAAAAGATATATGTACCCAAGCGCAAATAAGTAAAATCGAAAATGGGGATGTCCTTCCTTTAGCATCCACTTTATATTTTATATCACAAAGGCTGGGGGTTGATATCAATTACTTCTTTGAACACGGAACAACCCCAAGGCTTGATTATGTTCAGGAAGTTAAAAACCAGCTGAAAATGGCCAGGCGTAAACTTGATTATCCCCTTATAAAAGAGATTGTGGAAATTGAAGAAAAAAATCCGCTTTTTACATCCAACAAGAAAAATTTTCAAATTCTCCTCTGGCATAAAGGGATTTACAAATATCATGTCGATCATCAGATAGAGGAAGCACTTTTATTTATCGATAGAGCCGTAGATTTGACATTTGAGAAAGTGTGGAGTGAAAGAGAAATCGAGATTCTGAATAGCAAAGGAATCTTACTATATGAGGTAGGGAGATACACGGATGCCCTTGATATATATCTTCGTGCCATGAGCCATTTAGGGGAGATCGTTTATTTAAATGATGAAACAATACGCAGCAGAATCCTTTATAATGCGGCAAAAACCTATACAGACCTAGAGGACTATGACCATTCTACTAAACTCTGCCATAAGGCTATTGAAATCTGCTTAGAAAAAGATCAGTTATTTCTATTGGGACATCTTCATTATCATATTGGATATAATTATGAACTCAGAGAACAGTTTGTTTTGGCGAAAAAGTACATGGAACAGGCTCTTGATATTTTCCGTCTTCAAAGAGATGAAAGATATAATGACTTTATAAGTGGAAAAGTGGCAATTTTCGACAGAAATATCCAATAGTCACCACGACATAAGTCGACAGTCCCTTGTTATTGTAAAATAATAGTTACTTTTTTGTATAATCATGTAAAAATATGATCTTTTTGGACGATATATGTGATAAAATGGTACAAAAATACGTCCAAGGAGTGATTTGGAAAAGTGAAAAAACAGATGGTTTCAATTGCTGCTGCAGCAATGCTTTCTTCAGCCTTTGCCTCTCAGGCTTCCGCTGATACATACATAGTTAAAAAAGGGGATACCCTGTATCATCTGGCTATTAAATACAAAACTACTGTAACAGATATTAAAAAAGCCAATAATTTAAATTCCGATTTTCTATCAATCAATCAACCTCTTCAAATACCAGGTACAGCAGAAAAACCTGAATCCAATCAGCCATCAGGCGGCACTGCAGCGCCTGCACCAACTAATACTGCCAAAACTTACACAGTTAAAAGCGGGGATACTCTATCTAAAATTGCATTAAATCATAATATTAGTTTAAAAGATTTAATGAGCTGGAATGGGCTTAGCACACATTTAATATACCCTGGACAGGTCTTTAAGGTTTCAAAATCTGTTGGAAACACTTCGGGAGATACTCAAGGGCAGACAGGTTCCACCCCAGCACCGTCAGCACCTTCCAATGGCGGCAGTTCAGAGGTATATGTAGTTAAAAAAGGGGATACTCTAGGCGGCATTGCTGCTAAGTATAAGACTACTGTTCAACAGATTAAAACATGGAATAAACTGAGTTCTGATTTAATCTTGATTGGACAAAAGCTAAATTTAAGTGCAAGCCAGGATTCAAGTGAATCTGTCTCTAACGGGAAGCCAAACAATAATGAGCAGACAGACAATGGGGCAGCGTCATCGGTTCTTGCTGAAGCACAGAAACATATAGGTGTTCCATATCAATGGGGTGGCCAAACTCCTTCAGGCTTTGACTGCAGCGGGTTCATCTATTATGTTCTAAAGCAGACAGGCTCAAAAATGGGACGCTACTCTTCAGAAGGGTACTACAGCCGTTCTTTTTATGTGAACACACCTCAGCCTGGCGATTTAGTATTTTTTGAGAATACATATAAGAAAGGCATTTCTCACTTAGGTTTCTATGTAGGAAATAATAAATTTATCCACGCCGGCTCCTCGGGCGTTGAAGTTTCCAGTCTGGATAATTCATATTGGAAGAGCCATTTTGATGGATTTAAACGATTTTACTAGGACACCTTTTTACAGGTGTCTTTTTTCATATTTGGAAGGAAAATACATATATTTTGAAGAATGATATAGATAGCGGGGTCTAAAGGAGGAGATCAAATGAACATCGTAGGCATTATTACATTTTTGTCATTATCTTTATTATTGATGAGTCTTCTTTTAATTTATTCCAAGCTTAAGCATCAGACGCCAGGCAAGCTGGCTGCGATTATTGTTTTTTTCCTTTTGAATGCAGTACCCCTTGTGTATGTTGTCTATATAGAACAAAGCATGGACTATGCGAGCAGCTCCTTTACACTTGGCTCAGCTTTTATGATTATATGGCTGATTACAGCCGTAATCCTGTTCTTCGGCATCCTGTTTAGGGTCCGGTCAGGAAAGGAAGATCCTTATTATTAGCCATAAAGAAACCAGCAGCACATATGGCTGCTGGTTTTTCCTATCTGGAAAGAAATCCTCTTGATGTGTACTTCAGCATGTCTTTCTTTCTTAACTCCTTTAAGTCTTTCTTTTTCAGTTTTTTCGGTTCCATTGATGTGATGAAGGGAAAATCTGATTTTAAAAATGGCGGTCTTTCCAGAAGAATAAGCTCTCCATTCTCAACCCCTTCTTTCACTTCCTGTGTCTGGTTAATCTTGATGCCTGTCTCGATTTTTTTTCTTTCCACCCGGCCATTTGTCTGAATTACGTATGTATATTTACCTTTCTTCGCCTTCTTAACCGCTTCGGCTGGAACAGTCAGGGTATCCATCACTTCATTTGTTACGATTCGGACATCTACATGCTCACCATGGAAGCTTTCAAGCTCGTTTGATTCATCTATTGCAATAGAAAATTCATAACGGCTCTCTGTTTCTGCATGTGGTACTGAAGTAGGGTGGTTTAAAATCTTTTCAATGGTTCCATTAATCTTTTTATTGCTGCCTTCCGGTGTGATGAATACCTTCATCCCTTCCGCAGCTTTTTTAATTTCCTGCTCAGAAAAAACCCCTGTGACCTTCTGCTCATTGGAAATGACAGTTACCACAGGATTAGTGAGATCATGCTTAATGCTTTTTACTGTCCCGTCAATTTCGCTTTCTACTGTAAGATTTAAAAGACTTTCATCCGCAGATTCGATCAGGTCCTCGTACTTTTCGATTTCACTATCAATTCTGCTAATTTGCAGCTCTTTTTCATAAATATCCCGTTCAAGTGTTTGTATCATATATACATTCGGATTAGGCTGGTCCTCTTCAACGGGTGCACTGGAAAGGGTTCTTTGCATGCTTTCCAGATCACTAATATGGCTTTCAAGATTTTCTTGTTCGTTTTCCAGTTTATCCTTTTCAATTTGGAATTCTTCCTTTGTGAGTGTAATGTCATCCGGAGAATACTCAAATAACCCTGTACCCTGCTGAACTTCATCACCTTTTTCGACGAGAAATCCTTTGAATGTGCCAGTTGAATTTTCATAGTAAAAATGCTGTTCTTCTTTCGGGGCCAATACACCTCTTGCCGGCATGGTTTCAAGAAGATCCTGTTTTTTTACAGATGTCCATTCATCAACATGGTAAGTCCTGTTTATTTTTTCATTTTTAAGAAATAGCAAGGTGATGTTACAAGCCAAAAAGAGAACCACAGCACCTGCTAACAATCTTGCTTTCCAAGTCATTAAAGAATCCCCTCACTTATATAAGCTTTTCCAGGTGGATGGATGAGAGTAAAGCTGAAACAATCACAAAAAACAGATGCGTTCCGAGTAACACCAAAATAAGAAAGCGGGGGCTTCTTTCGGAAACGACTTTTAAGTACTTATATTGCAGGACAAGTGTCCAGATTTTAAATAATGTTATTGCAGAAAGCGTATAGATTAGTAACTCAGGGAATGCTGAGGCTTGAGCAATAATGCCGAATGAGAATATAGAGGAATTGGTATTTATTCCTAAAAACAAAAAGATTGGAATATTGATTATCTTTTCAGTTAGAAGAATCAGCAAAACCATTAATTGAATGCTTATCAGTTTTTTATACTCGACCTCGACAAGGGTCCAAAAGAACAGAGAAGGCACAAAAATGACCAAAATGGCATAAACAATCCCCCAGATAACTTGCCCTGCTCCAAAGAAAAGCTTATACAGTTCATACTCGCTTCTCGAAAGGTCTATAAGGCTTCTCGATGCTTGCTCACTTCCAATGCCAAAGAAGGCACTGACCCCAAAAACTAGCGCACTTAAAAGGATTAATAGCAACACCTGTTTCCATAAACCAGACAGACTTTCCTCTTTCCTCAACTGATGCGAAATTGTATATGGCTCCTTCAATCCTCTCAGAAGCGGTACCCGATAGCCCATAAAGAATCCTCCAACACTGTAATCTACTATTCTTTTATCTTACCTCAAAATCAAAATTTTGGGAAATAGGTAGAATTGTGCAGAATTGAGGCCTTGTCATCCTAAATGATTGTCGAAAAGGCTAAGAGATACGTATTTTCTTTATTTTTTTCCTTTTTCCATAATAATCGTGTCAGAATTTGCAAAAACTTTTGTTGTTTCAAGCTACTAAAAAGGCGGTATAGATAAGTAAGAATTTTACAACTATGTCCTTGTCACGAGAGTTATAAAAATTGAGGAGGGCTTACTAATGAAAATAAAAGCTGGAAACTGGAGAATGCTGAGTGAGCAGGAGAAGCTGTTTATTTTGGAGGCTGTCAGCTTTTTTCAGTCGAGAACGAAAAAACGCCGGTAAGCTATATGGGGATTCAATATTTTTACTATACAGTTTTTCTATTGATTTAGGCACTACAAGTCTTTACATAACGCAAAGGCTGTGGTGCCTAATTACTTTGCCCCGTTATGAGAAATGCCCCTAATTCATTTTGGGCTAACCCTTCTATTCCATATTTCCCGATGGCCTCTTAGTATTTCAGCGCAACATTCTTAACCTGCGTATAATTCCGCAGAGCCTCCAACCCTTTTTCCCTGCCAAATCCGCTATGCTTGTACCCGCGAAAAGGATGAGTAATGCCGGCGCCAGCTCCGTAGTGATTAATAAAGACCCGGCCGCATTCCGATGCATCTGCAACCCGGTGGGCACGGCTGGCATTCTCGGTCCACACTCCTGCTACAAGACCGTATGGGGTGCCGTTTGCAATGTCAATGGCCTCTTCTTCTGTTTCTAACGTGGTGACTGTTAGAACCGGTCCAAAGATTTCCTCATGCGCAAGGTGGTGGTCTGCCGGAACATTGTCAAAAATCGTCGGCGCAGGTAGTACCCTGATTCGCACCCTTCGACTGGCTGGCGTTTTCCTCCTGTTGCCACCCGAATTCCATCATCCTCAGCCACCTGCAGATAAGCCTGAATCCGTTCGAATTGCTTTTGGTTTAACACGGGTCCGAGGTCAGGATTATTGATTCCCGATCCAATGGCCAGCTTTTCCATGGCCGCAGCAGGCTTCAGCACGGCGGCATTGCCGGTTGCAATAGAAACCGCAATGCTCCGTGCTGTGATTTGCAGCGGGTAATTCCAAGGGATGATCAAACTGGTGCTATGGGCCCGGCTGAAGTTTGTCGAAAAAAATAGGAGCTGAATTTGCTTCAGCCCCTAGAATTTATTAGTTCAATAAATTAATGCTTGTAATAATGATTGGCATGGCGAATACATCGATTAGAAACGCGCCAACAATTGGCACAATTAAAAAGGCTTTTGGGGATGGACCAAAGCGTTCAGTAATGGCACCCATATTGGCCATTGCATTGGGAGTGGCTCCTAGGCCATGACCGGTGAAGCCTCCCACCATAACAGCTGCATCATAATCTTTACCCAGTAACCTAAATAGAACAAATACTCCTGCAGCCACAATGAATACAACTTGAATTAAAACAATCATTAACATTGGAAGCGCTAAACCCGCCACTTCCCAAAGCTTAATACTCATTAATGCCATGGAAAGGAAAATGCCAAGAGTTACGTCGCCAATTAAGCTAATACTCTTCATATCCACAATGCTTTTATTAAAGCTATCCAGAATGTTTCTGACTATAACTGCTACAAACATTGCTCCAACATAGCTAGGGAGCACAAAGCCTGTAACGCTGGAGAATAGCTCACCCAAATAGGAACCGGCAGCCATACAAAAAGTTATGATTAAGATCTGTACCATGAATTTTTGGGAATTGAAATCAAAGGCAGATTTCCCCGTTGCGTCTTCATTAGCCGCTGCCGCCTCTACTGATGCATCGGCTTCTGATGGATCCAATTTGTACTTTGTAATAAGATATTTAACTGTAGGTCCTCCGACTAAGCCTCCAGCAATTAACCCAAATGTAGCTGCTGCAAGGCCCACTGAAAGAGCTGAATTTACTCCCAATTCCTCAATTGTTCCGCCAAATGCAGTGGCAGCTCCATGCCCCCCTTCCATGGACACAGCACCAACCATTACTCCTAATAAAGGGTCAAGCCCTAAAACACTGGCCAGAGAAATTCCAATAACACTCTGGCATAATGCCAATACCCCGCACGCAAGCCAATATATAACCAGAAGTTTCCCGCCGAGCTTTACCAATTGAAAGCTCGCTCCCAGCCCGACCGTCGTGAAGAATGCCAGCATGAATAAACCTTGCAGTGAAGTATCCAATGTTATTGTTATAAGTCCTGTCTGTTTTAATATTGTTACTAGAATAGCAAATAACAAACCGCCAACCACTGGTGCAGGAATGCAAAACCGTTTTAAAAATGAAACTTTATTAACCAGGAATCCTCCACCTATGAGTAAAGCAACCGCCAAAAAGATGGTGGTAACATTATTTAATGCCAAGTCCATATTGTACCCCCTAGATTATTTATTAAAATTCATGATTCCTTCCTTTATGAAATGTGCTGCTAATGCAATTGTTTTATTGTCATTATCAAAATCAGGATTAACTTCACACACATCAAAGGAGATTGTTTTCTCCTTTGAAACAATATACCTTATTAACTCTCGCACTTTTTTCGGTTCAAGGCCAAATGGGGAGGGTGCACTTACTCCAGGAGCAAAAGAAGAATTAATGACATCTGTACATAATGTGAGAATAAGATTGTCATATTTTGCAGCAAAATCATCCAGCTGCTTTAAGACACCTGAAGTATCTGGGGATGACAGCTGCTCCTCCACTATATAACTCACATTATACTTACGGGCTGTCTCAAATAAGGCTGCCGTGTTTCCCAGTTTTTGAATGCCAGCGGCTAAGTATCCGCAATTTTGATCTTGATCCAAAATCTGCTTAAACATCGTACCGGAAGAAGTTCGCTGTCCGTACGGCCTCATATCAAAATGTGCATCAATATTAACGATTCCAATACTCGCATCAGGTCCTAAGTACTCCCTGACCCCGAGATAGTGGCCATAAAAGGTCTCATGTCCGCCGCCTATAATTAAAGGAGTTACTCCTTTTTTTAATAGAAAGGAAACGGTTTTTCCGAGTTCAGCTTGAGCCTCTTCCATGTTTTGCCCAACACATTCAATATCACCTGCATCAAACACTTTTGCATTCCCCGGCAAATGCCAGGGGAGTTTTGCAATAGCCCGCTTAACTTCTTCCGGTGCTTTTGCCGCTCCTCTCCTGCCCTGATTCCTTCTAACTCCTTCATCACACTTAAAGCCAATTAGGCCAAACGATTTGCCAGTTTCCACTTCCTTAATTTCAGCTGTTAGATCCAGCAACTTTACCTGCTGATGAACCCGATAACTAAGAGGGTCTGTTTCACTATCAATTCTTCCGCACCAATGATTCCCCGAAGGCTTAATATACATAATTCCTCCTGCTGTTTATAAATTCTGAATTTTTATCCTATAAAAAGTATATTTAAGTTAATATATAATTACCAATACCAAATTTTTATATATTAATAGTCTATAGCTATAAATGAGAGGTGTATACAATTGGATCTTCGGCAGCTTCGTTATTTTACCACCGTGGTACAGGAAAAAAACTTCTCTAAAGCCGCTGGAATACTTCATATTTCCCAGCCTTCTTTAAGCAGCAGCATCATGAAATTGGAAAATGAAATAGGGATTCAGCTTTTGGAAAGGAACACGAGGAGCTTAACTCTTACCGAATCAGGAGAAATGTTCTATACACGTGCCATGGATCTTATCAAAAGGCATGAATATATGCTAAAGGATCTCGAAG
Organism: Cytobacillus oceanisediminis; assembly: GCF_022811925.1. NCBI lineage: Bacteria > Bacillati > Bacillota > Bacilli > Caryophanales > Bacillaceae > Cytobacillus > Cytobacillus oceanisediminis. The sequence continues at coordinate 5,211,071 of NZ_CP065511.1, forward strand.
AAATTAGACAAACAGGAAGCGGCATGATCTCAATTGGATTGATTGAGTCTTCTAAATACTGGATACCAAAAACAATAAAACAATTTAAAGAAAGGTATCCTAATATAGAAATACATTTTAAAGAACTGCTTGGCCACAAACAGGTTATAGAGTCTCTTTCCAATTATGATGTGCATATTACGATCACAAACCAGCTGATTCACAACAATGAAATAGAGGTTATTCCCATTTATATTGAAAAACTGCTCTTGGTCATGCATAAAGATGACAAGCTTAATGAACTGGTTTCCATATCTTTGAAGGATCTTACGGAACACGACTTTATTATCAGCACAGCCGGTTTTCAGACGAGAGACGATGTTTTAAATGCATTTCATCATGAAAATCTTACTCCAACTATTAAATATGAAATTGAGCGTTTAGAAACAGCCTGCAGCCTGGTTGAACACGACCTTGGAATTGCTATCCTTCCGGAAAGCTATGTTAAATATTACTCCAATCCAAATCTTGTGACCCGCTCTATTAATTCAGGGTTTCTCCAAAGGCCTGTTTATATTGCCTATTGGAAAAATCGAAATCTAACACCGGCAGTATTTCATTTAATAGAAGAAATACAGAGCCTTTTTGTTTGAAATTTACAATAAGGATTGACCTGATAAATTCTAACAATTTTAAATATTATATATACAACTTTTTAATAGGCAGCAACTTCCTTTTACAGGGAATACTGCAATTGTATAATACAGAGCTCTTACAATTACGCTGGTGTATGTTATTCAATCCACCCAGGCCACAAAAAAGTGTCTGCACTCTATCAGGGTACAGACACTTTCCTTACTTCTTTATTGATTATTAAAACCGCCCTTTATGCTCCTCAAATACCTTCTTCACTTTCTCCACTACCACTTTCGATCCGCCGCTGTTTTCCACGCCCTCCATCATCATCGCAATCAGGAGCTTTGGAGACTGCGGGTTGTAGGCAACAAACAGACCATTCTCCTGGCCTTTTTCATCCGCACTCTTCTTCAGCTCGGCAGTTCCGGTTTTCCCAGCCAGCGGGTAATCTTTCATGTAAGCTGTACGGCCGGTTCCGCTTGGATCCTGGATTACTTTAGCCATTGAGGCTGCAACCGTGTTTGCTGTTTCTTCGCTCATCACGCCTTCTTTCAGCACCTTTCCCTTTTCCTCTTCTTCCAGGAGAACAGGCTTGATCATGGAGCCTTTATTGATAAAAGGTGTATATGAAGCAGCAAGATGGACAATGCTCATTTCCACCTGGCCCTGGCCGTAGCCTGAATCAGCAAGAAGGATCTCTGTGTCCAGGCCGCCAATCTTGGATTGTTCAAGCGGGAATGCGTATGGAATTTCCTCTTCAAACGCGAATTTCTTGAGTCCAGCTGAAAACTTTTCTTTTCCCAGTTCAAGGGCCTGCTGGGCAAAATAGATATTATCCGAATACATCATCGCTTTTTCAAAATTGACCGGTCCGCCGGGGTCTTTAACACGAGTGACTTTATAGCCTCCCCATGAACTGTCCTTTTGCCATTGAAGGCCCTTAACATTAATCGTTTCATCAAGCGTTAGTGTTCCTTCTGTCAGTCCGATTGCGCCTGTCAGCGGCTTCATCACTGAACCTGGCGCATAGGTTTGCTTAAATCGTGTCAGAAGCGGCATGTCCTTATTGCCTTCAATTGCCTTCCACTCATCAGCAGTAAATCCAAGTGAAGCCTGGTTCGGGTCAAAGCTCGGGCTGCTGACGAGCGCCAGCGTATTTCCTGTAACCGGATCGATCGCTGCTGCGGTTCCCGGCTTTCCTCCCAGCTCTGTGTAAAGAGACTTCTGCAGGTTCATATCGATGGTAAGCTGAACATTTTCACCGTTCTCTACCGGTTTTTCAGAGAGGACCACTTCAGAGCCGTCTTTCTTCTTGATTCCAATTTTAATTCCATTTGAACCTTTCAAACGTCCCTCAAGGACCTGTTCAAGTCCTCTTTTTCCGATTATATCAGTGCTTGAATAGCCTTCACGCTCTTTCATTTCATCTGCTGTAATCTGTCCAACATAGCCAATTAGGTGAGCAGCCGACTCCCCCATCGGGTAGACTCTGCCTTTGACATCCTGCTTCAGGACGCCTTTTAGTGCGAACACTTTATCTAATGTTGTCCTATCATCTGGGGAAACCTTCTTAATTGGCACGAAGTAACCTGGCTGTACCCAGCTTGCATTCAAGCTTTTATTAATCTGGTCTTCTGACATTCCCAATGCTGCAGACAAACCTTTGATGGTCTGCTCCTTCTGATCACCCATCTGTTCAGGAACAACACCAATTTCATAAAGGGTGCCATTTAAGGCAAGCGGGTCACCTGTGCGGTCCACAATATCTCCGCGCTGTGCAGGTACAGTTGAATAACTGATTTTATCCTCTGGCCCCAGCTCCGGAAAAATATAAGTCGTATCCCAGACAACAAACCAATTGTCTTCCTCTTCCTTTTCTTCCTTCACCAGCTTGGCATCATGGGTAAACTCAATCTTGCCGGCTGCACTATCCATGCTTGCTGAAAAAGGAAAGCTCGCATTTTCTTCTTTTTTGTATTCCTTTTCCATATCCGGCTTGTATGTTACCTTCAGATTATCTATCTCTAAATCCTTATAAATCTTTTCATAACGGGCTGCGAAATCCTCTTTGCTGATTGACTGCTTCGCATCCTTCGACAGGAACTCATACATCTTTTCAAACTCCTGCTTGTTCCAGTGCTCCACATATTGCGAAAAGCGATCCTGCGGCTTTATCTCCTTATTGCACCCGCTCAAAGCGGCCAAAATCAGGACAGCAAAAACAAAAAACAGTACTTTTCTCATAACTCACCCTCCCAACCCTATCTTACCATTTAATTGAAGAATTTTCCTAGTGACAGATACCACCCGTATTTGCCGAATGTGAACTTTGCAAATTTGCATTGTACACTTTAGAATTATAAATCGCCTATCAAAATAAAAATGGATGCAAACGATATAGGTTCGCATCCTTCTAATAATTTAATTTAACCGAATTTTTTCAAAGCCAATTCAATATATAAACATACAAAAAGGCCATCCCCGTAACAGAGATAAAGTAAGCACCATTCCATCTGAATGCAACGGTCAGCCCGTTCTTTTGAACACATTGGCTGATGATGATATTCATGGCGTTTAGAGGTGAAATGGAAGAAGAGAGCATCCAGGTGAAAATGCACATAAATGCCACACTGACTACCGTAATATCAGGCATTTCCGCAAAATTGAGCGAGGTTAGGATCAGCGGAATGACAATAATTTGATGGACCCCGAGAAAGGCCATAAACGTAACAAACAGGATGATAAACAAAAATAAAATACCTATAGACTGCTGTGCCGACCAGTGCATGGACTGTTCCAGCAGCTGTTTTACAGGTGTATGTGATACAGCGTTGCCAAAAAGGCCCGCACTAAGAAAGAGGCAAATTTCCATTTTCTGTGCTAATATTTTGCTTTTATACAGGGAGACTTCTTCCTTTACAGCCTTTTTTTGATTCCGCAAGACTATCCAGCCTGCCGGCACAATGACACAGACCATGCTTACCAGCAAAAGCATTGATTTTTGGGATATCTGCTCCATGACAATCAGCAGGAGCACCAGGCCAAATACAAAGCCAGCCAGAGCATACAGATCCCTTTTTCTGCGTTTGTCATGCGCTGAGCTTTCCGCTTCTCTCTCAAGTGCAGCCGCCTCCGCCACAGCTCGAGCCGGACGGAATAGAATAATCCCCACAGCCATCTGCAAAATGGCAAAAAAGACACCAAATGCTACATATGAAAGATAAGTTATATCTAGATAAAACAAAACAATACCTACTGAAGCAAAAAATGGAGACCAAATAACAGCCGGTGTAAAGCCTATATAATACGACCTCGATAACAACTTCGATGGAATTTTGATATTTTCCACAAAGCCGTGTACAATCCTTAAGGCCCCCATGTTCAAGATGGGAGCCAATGTCATCATAAATGAGCTTATGCCATAAAAAGTATAGGCAGGGTTGTTTTTCAGTTCATTTAAATACGTAATAACTGTGTCAATGATTCCTTCTCTTCTTAAGGGAATGGACAGAAGCGGAGCTAAAATGAGAATGGAAAGCAGAGCCATATTCTGAGTTATTCCCTGGATCAGGAGCATGCCCCTATCTCCGACTGCATAATGAATGATAATCCCCGTAGAGAATAGTCCAAGTGTAAATATCCTGCCCTTCCTATCCAATAAAGGCATCATGGTGAAAAATACAGCTGCAGCCGCCATATTAAAAATGAAGCTAATGTACATATTGGGCACAAATGCCTCAAGAATATAAAGAAAACACATACTTAATACGAGAGAAAAACGTATCATAGGAACCCTTCTCTCTATTATTTTACTCCACTAGAAGGACTTTTAACTGCAGCAGGGACATGACTGCTTAAGAGATTAATAAATTCATTGCCAACCTGTTCAGTTGAAGCATTTCCACCCAGATCCGGAGTTAAGGAACTCTTATGGCGAAGCAGTTCTTTCATTGTTTTCAGAATGGCGCTTCCCCAGGCATGTTCCCCAAAATGATCCATCATCTGGCTGACGGACCAGATGGCGGCAAGAGGGTTGGCAAGTCCTTTCCCGGCAATGTCCGGTGCTGAGCCGTGAATAGGCTCAAACATGGATGGAAACGCTCTTTCAGGGTTGATGTTCGCTCCCGCAGCCAATCCGAGTCCTCCTGTAATCGCAGCGCCCAAATCAGTTAAAATATCCCCAAATAAATTGGAGGTAACGACAATCTCAAATCTTTCCGGCTGCTGAACAAAGTAGAGGCTTGCGGCATCCACCAAATAGGAATAAGTTTTGACATCGGGATATTCCTTTCCAACTTCACTAAATATTTCATCCCAGAATACCATGGAATAATTAAGTGCATTTGCTTTACTGATGCTTGTTAATGTCTTTTTCTGCTCGCGGGCTTCTTCATATGCATAGCGAATTATGCGTTCTGTTCCTTTCCTTGAAAACACACCGGTCTGCAGGACCACTTCCTCCGGCTTTCCTTTGAATAGCCAATCTCCCGCTCCGGCATACTCACCTTCACTATTCTCCCTGATAACCAAAAAGTCTATCTCTTTTTCCCCTTTGTTTTTAAGCGGTGTTAACTCAGGGTTTAAAAGTTTAATAGGCCGAATGTTTACATACTGATCGAATTCCTTCCGGATCTTCAGAAGCAGGTCCCACAGTGAAATATGGTCCGGCACACCAGGATAGCCTACTGCCCCCAAATAGATCGCATCGAATTCCTTTAATTGTTCAATTCCATCATCAGCCATCATCTTTCCATTATCCAAATAATACTCGCAGCCCCATGGGAACTCCGTAAAAGAAAAAGAGAGACTGGGATCCAATTCCTCAATTTTTTTTAATACTTTTACCCCTTCAGCTACAACTTCCGGGCCTATTCCATCCCCAGGGATCAGGGCAATTTTCCACTGTTTCATATCATAACCTCCTATGATCTTGGGCCTCCGGCAACATATAGGACTTGGCCACTAATAAAAGAAGATGCCGGACTTGCAAAAAAGCTTGCCGCCTGTGCGATATCCTCTGGTGTACCTGCTCTGTTAACCGGAATTTGCTTTACTTTGGATTCAATTAATTCCTGAAAGGAGATGCCAAGCCGTTCTGCGACTGCTTTTGTCATATCTGTCATAATAAATCCGGGTGCAATGGCATTCACGGTAATATTGTACTTCCCCAGTTCAATAGCCAGTGTTTTCGTCAAACCCTGGATACCCGCTTTTGCCGCTGCATAATTGGCCTGCCCCCTGCTTCCCAGGGCTGATACGGAAGATAGATTTATAATTCTTCCATATTTGTTCTGAACCATTAATTTCTGGGCATATTTACTGCAAAGGAAAGTTCCCTTTAAATGGACATTCATGACGCTGTCCCAATCATCGGCATTCATTTTAAATAAAAGGTTATCCCGGATGATTCCTGCATTATTGACTAAAATGTCGGCTCTTCCATGCCTTTCCTCAATATAGGAAAAAAGCCGTTCAACATCCTGTTCATTGGTGACATCCGATTTGAACATTTCTGCTGCAAAGCCTTTTTCCTGCAGTTCATGTCTGGTCTCATTTAATGCTTCCTCATTAATGTCAACTAAATAGACATATGCACCTTCCGAAGCCAGTCTTCTGGATATTTCTTTGCCTATCCCCCTGCTTGCGCCAGTGACAACAGCTACCTGGTTTTCTTGACTTAACAATGACTTCGCTCCTATCTATTTAAATTCCTGTACAAAAATTCAAGCTGCTGTTCGTATTCCTGCACAATATCCTTGATAATGTCTTCTGTCTTTTTAATTTCATCTATTAATCCGATTGTCTGCCCTAATGAGATGACACCAGAATTTTCATTGCCATTCTTGATTAATTCCATATAGGCTTCTCCACTTATATATGGAAATATTTCCTCTAAAGCAGCTCCGGCTTCTTCCTTTTTCAGCAGCTCCATCGCACGCTCTGTTTTCATCACTCTCATTGCTTTCCCGATTGATTTTTTCACAAGCAGGGTATCTGTTTCCTGAAGCTTTATCAATTTGTCTTTGATTGACTCATGGAGTGCCGCTTCCCTGGATGCCAAAAACCTTGTACCCATCTGCACCCCTTGTGCCCCTAAAGCAAAAGCAGCAAGAGCAGATTTTCCTGTTGAAAACCCTCCTGCTGCAATGACAGGTATCGTAAGCTCCTTAACAGCCTTTTGAATCAAGGTAAGACTGGTTACATCCTCTTTGCCCGGATGGCCCCCGCACTCATATCCAACCACTGCCACTGCATCGCAGCCAATCGATTCTGCTTTTTTGGCGAATCTTACAGAAGGCACTACATGAACGACCTTTATTCCGTTTGCTTTAAGGCTCTCCATATATTTCTCAGGATTATTGCCAGAGGTGAAAACAATGGGAACACGGGCTTCAATCGCCCCTTCTACATATTCATCCATCGGCTTGCGGATTCCAAGAGCAATATTTACGCCAAATGGTTTGGATGTGAGCTTTCTTGCCGACTCAATATCCTCCATCATTTCTTCCGTGGATGAAAAGCTTCCAGCTGTTATAAGGCCGAGTCCGCCTGCATTCGATACGGCGGACACAAGCAGTGATGTTCCAAGCCCTTGAAGCCCCCCTTGGATTATGGGATAGCGGATGTTAAACATCTCTGTAATAGCTGTGTGCATCATACCTTTTCACCTTTCGAAAGCTTAAAGGTTCCGGTGCAATGTCCAATCAGTTCACCGTCTTCATTCTTTAGCCTGCCTTCAATTAATACCGTGCTGCGGTTTTGATGTATAATCTCTGCCTCGGAATAAACCGTTCCGTCCATCACAGACTTTAGATATTGAATGTTTAGATGAAGTGTCGCAACCTCATCATATCCCAGCGACCTGCCTGCCATGCCCATTGCCGTATCCATTACGGATGCATATATGCCGCCATGGACAGAATTTCTTACATTTATGAAATCCTTCTGTATTGGCAGTGCCAGCAGAACATAGCCTTCTTTTAATTCTTTTAGCCTCAATCCAATAAAGTTCCAGAACGGGCTGCCTTCAAAATCGGCTCTTACTTTCTGCAGATGTTCCGCCGTCATGAAACAAACCCCTTTCCTGCTGCCGCCAGCTGATCCTGATTCGCGATAACAGAAAGCTTCTCACCATTGATTGCACGTAATAGATTCTCCGCTACCAGAATAGAGGTTTGCCTGGCAGCTTCAAGGCTGATTCCTCCAATATGGGGGCTCACTGTCACGTTCTCCAGCTGAAAAAGTGGATGATCAAATGGAGGCGGCTCTTCGGTAAACACGTCTATCCCTGCTCCTAAAATACGATTTTGAGTCAAAACCTTCACTAGATCATTCTCGTTGATCACACCGCCCCTGGCGGTGTTAACCAGTACTGCCGTTTCCTTCATTAACTCTAGTAAACTATTATCAATCATTTTGTCTGTTTCTGCCGTTAAAGGAATATGTAAGCTCACTGCATCACTTTCAGAAAAAACCCTTTCTAATGAAGTGGTTAACTCCACCCCTAAACGATCGGCTGCCTGCTGCTTTTCTTCAGAAATACTTCTGACATAAGCCATCGCCTTCATTCCGAACCCGCTGATTAAAATCTTTGCCGCTTTTTGGGCAATGCTTCCAAACCCTACAAGCCCCAGCTGCTTTCCTTCAAGTTCAAAGGTAAATGCTCCATCTCTTGACGAGAAGTTTCCGCTTCTGGTTTCCCTGTTAAAATAGGCCGTTTTTTTCATCACGGCTAAAAGCAGGCTCACTGCATGTTCTGCGGTGGCGGTACTATTGAGCTTTGGAGCATGCAAAATGGGTATTACCTTTTTCGTCGCATATCCGACATCAATATTATCAAGTCCGACTCCCGCTCCTGATATTGCTTTTACTTGCCGGCAACAGTCCAAAATGGCTGGAGTGATTCTTGCCGGGGCCCGAAGGATGATTCCGTCGACATGATGAATCTGGAGGTAATCACATATCTCCTGTTCGTTAAATTCCGTAAACATCTTCACATCAGCATGTTTGTTCAGCAGATTCTCCCCATCTGCATGATACATGGGGAGAATCTGAACAATATGAGGCCTGTTCATCTAAACACTTCCTTCATGGATATTATGAAACTTGAAGGTTTTCAATTATAGTGGTAATTCCCTGGCCGCCGCCAATACAAAGAGTGACCAGACCATATTTTTCGCCTCTTCGTTCCATTTCGTGCAGCAGCTTTGTCATCAGAATGGCTCCTGTAGCCCCTATTGGATGGCCTAAAGCAATGGCGCCGCCGTTTACATTCACCTTATTGATATCCATTCCGGATTCACGGATGACTGAAAGTGCCTGAGCTGCAAATGCTTCATTCAGCTCAATCAGTCCAATGTCATCCATTGATAAACCACATTGCTTTAACGCTTTAAATGTAGAGGTGACAGGACCAATCCCCATAATCTCCGGAGATACTCCACTCACAGCCTGGGCAATGATTTTCGCTTTCGGTCTTAAGCCATATTCATTGACCTTCGCTTCATTCATCATCAAAATGACGGAAGCACCGTCATTGCGGCCGCTGGCATTGCCTGCTGTCACGGTTCCATTTTCCTTAAAAACCGCCTTAAGCTTCGAGAGCTTCTCGATATTTGTACTGCGCGGGTGCTCATCCACACTAAAAAGCTGTGTTTCTCTTTTTTGCTTATATTCAACCGGGCTGATTTCCTTTTCAAAACGTCCAGATTCAATAGCCGCCTTTGCAAGCTCCTGGCTGCGAAGCGCAAATTCATCCTGTTCTTCCCTTGAAATAGTATACTTCTCAGCCAGGTTTTCAGCGGTTAAACCCATTGTCAGGTTCCCGTATTTTTCGATTGGCTGGGAACAAGGCTGGCTTTCGGTATTCGGGTCCAGAATTTGTGCATTTCCGGCCTGGAAGCCATAACGGGCGTTCCGGATATAGTAAGGGGCTGTGCTCATGCTTTCAGCTCCTCCGGCCACGACTACATCAGAGTAGCCAAGCCTGATTTGCATATCCGCATTATTGATGGCCTGCAGCCCGGAACCGCATTGACGGTGAACCGTATAGCCTGTAACCTCAATTGGAAGCTGAGCTCTTAAGGCAGCAAGACGCGCAAGATTGGAAGTATCCGCACTTTGCTTGGCCTGGCCAAGAATCACCTCATCCACTTGTACATCAGTATGAGAGCGATTTAATACTTCCCGAATGACCTTCTCTGCAAGATGATCAACTGGGACGTCTTTTATGGTTCCGCCCATTCTGCCAATAGCTGTCCGGACAGATTCGACAATATATGGCTGATTCATGCCTTACACCCCCACATAGGAAGATTCCCGCTTAAGCTCATTCGCAATGATATTGCGCTGAATCTCAGAGGTTCCTTCGTAGATTTTTGTAATTCTTGCATCCCTGTAGTAGCGTTCAATCGGATAGTCTCTCATATATCCGATTCCGCCATGGATTTGTACGGCTAAGTCTGCCACTTTGTTATATACCTCTGAAGCAAATAGCTTCGCAATGGCTGCTTCTTTCACAACCCTCATTTTCTGATCGGTCATCCAGGCAACCCGGTAAGTCATGGATCTAAGCACTTCGATTTGCATGCTGATTTCCGCCAGCATATGCTGAACAGCCTGAACCTCGATGATCGGCTTGCCAAATTGCTCCCGTTCCTGGGTATATTGCAGGCAATGCTCAAGAAGCTTTTCACAGGAACCAAGGTTTCTGGCAGCCAGGCCAGCGCGGCCATTGGCCAGGATTTTCAGTGCGTTGATATATCCCTGTCCTTCTGTACCAAGAACGTTCTCGGCGGGAACCTCCATATTTTCAAAGAAAAGCTCTGCCGAATGGGAGCCTCTTAACCCCATTTTTTGTTCAACACTCCCCAGTACAAAGCCGGGGAAGTCTTTTTCAACAATAAAGGAAGTAATTCCTTTCGCTCCTTTTGCCCGATCCGTTACAGCCATTACAGTAAAGACATGCCCGTCAACTGCATTTGTAATATAATGCTTGGATCCGTTTACTATATATTTGTCACCTTTTCTGACGGCAGTCGTCTTTAGCGCCGCAGCGTTCGAGCCAGCGCTCGGTTCAGTTAAAGCAAAAGCGCCTATCCATTCCCCCGTTGCCATTTTCGGCAAATATTTTTGCTTTTGCTCTTCCGTTCCCAGTTCTACTATTCCGACAGAGCCGATTCCCGTATGTGCCCCTATTAAAGTGGTATAGCCATTATGTGTTTTGCCAAGCTCTTCGTAAATAGCGCACTTTCCGACCATGTCAAGCCCGAGCCCGCCATATTCCTCCGGAATGCTTAATCCGAATAAGCCCATTTCCTTGGACATCTCCACCAGCTTTTCCGGTATCATATCTTTTTCTTCAATTTCCATCGCCAATGGTTCTGCTTCTTCTTTTACAAATTTACGCACATTTTCCCTTAAAAAATGTATATCTTCAGAAAAATTAAAGTCCATTTCTGTCTCTCCCTTATTGGTTAGTAAACTCCGCCGTTCTTTTTTCCAGGAATGCCGCTGTACCTTCTCTTTTATCCTCTGTCCCAAAAGCTACAGCCTGTGAAAGCTTTTCAATCAGCATGGCTGTCTCCAGATCAATATCAAAGCCTTTGTGGACTGCAAGCTTTGCCAGTTTAATGGCAACCGGGCCTTTTTTAAGAATCTGAGAGGCAACCTCCTCTGCTTTCCTTTCCAATTCATCATCGGCTGCAAGGTAAGACACAAGTCCGATTCTTTCGGCTTCTTCTCCATCAATGATTTTGCCGGTAAGAATCATGTCAAGTGCCCTTCCCTTGCCAACCACTCTGGACAGACGCTGTGTTCCGCCTGCTCCAGGAATGATACCCAGATTAAGCTCCGGCAAGCCGAATTTTGCTTCCTTCGCTGCGATTCGAATATCGCAGGCAAGGGCCAGCTCGCACCCTCCACCCAGTGCATACCCCTTTACAGCCGCAATCGTTACTTTGCCCGATTGTTCAATTTTTTTGTAGAGCCCCTGCATGCCCGGAATCAATGCCTCAAGCATTTTTCTTTCATGAAGCTGCTTTATATCTGCTCCTGCTGCAAAGGACTTTTCCCCTGCTCCCTGGATGATGATGCATTTCACCTCATCATTTGCATCTGCCCAGCTAAAGGCATCGGCGAGCTCCTGGAGAGTCTCCTGATTTAATGCATTACGCTGTTCAGGGCGGTTAATGGTCAGCCACATAACCCCCTGTTCGATTTGAACAAGCAGATTTTCGTATTGATGCACGTTCTCACCCCTTAAGAATATTGATAGAAGCCGCTGCCGCTCTTTTTCCCCAGCCGTCCGGCTTTTACATATTTTATAAGCAGCGGACAAGGGCGGTACTTTTCCCCAAGTGTCTGGTATAAATACTCCATATTGCGCAACCGGGTATCCAAGCCTACTAAATCTGCCAGTGCAAGCGGGCCCATCGGGTGATTAAGCCCCAGCTTCAGGGCTTTATCGATATCTTCAGCAGAGGCTACCCCTTCCATCAGCATGTTCATAGCTTCATTGCCGATCAGGCAATTCATCCGGGAAGTCACAAATCCCGGAAATTCATTCACTTCAACGGTTTCCTTCTTAAGCTTTTCACCGACTTCTTTCACCATGCGGACAGTGTCATCAGATGTTTCCAGTCCACGGATAATTTCAATCAGCTTCATTTTGTGGACCGGATTAAAGAAGTGCATGGCCACCACTTTATCGGGCCGGGATGTTTGTGCCCCAATCTCCGTTGGGCTCATTGTTGAAGTATTTGTGGCCAGAATAGTTTCCGGAGAACAGATGCGCTCCAGCTTTTTAAAAATATCAATCTTCAATTCTATCTTTTCCAGGACTGCTTCAATGACAAGGTCCGCATTTTTGGCAGCTGCCTCTAAATCTGTTTCAAAATGAAGCCGGTCTTTTGCCTTCCCATATTGTTCTTCAGAAATAAACCCTTTTTGAAGGCTGCCTTCCAATAAGCTATAAATATCGTTTTTGGCTTTATCTACTATTTCCTGATTAATGTCATTCAAGTAAACGTTAAAACCCGAAACGGCACAGGTATAAGCAATCCCTTTTCCCATAACACCTGAACCTACTACTGTGATGGTGTTCATTCTGTTCCCCCTTAGTTTGATAATGTATTGGCCACTGTATTTCTAGGTATAAACTTTTGATATAAAAACATTGCCGCCAGGATGGCAAAGCCGATAATGTCTGATAATAATCCCGGGTTGACCATCAGAAGAGCCCCGATAAAAAGAACGGCTCTTTCATACCAATAAGAATGACGGAACAGCCACCCTTCTGCAGCCCAGGCAATCCCAATAATTCCAATGATGGAGGTTGCAACTGATAGAATAATATCCGGAACGTCTCCAACAAGCAGCAAGGTTTCCCCGTATACAAACATATAAGGGACAATAAATGCCGCAAGGCCAAGCTTTACTGCAGTTAAGCCTGTTTTCATCGGCTCGGAACCGGCAAGCCCTGCCGCCGCAAATGCAGCCAGTGCTACTGGCGGTGTTATGGCAGATAAGGCTGCAAAATAGAAAACAAACATATGGGCTGCAAGCGGGGATACACCCAGCTCGATTAATGCAGGAATGGTGAGCGGAACCTGTACGATATATGCAGCTACTGTAGGCAGTCCCATTCCAAGAATGATGCTCGTGATCATCGTGAATACAAGCGTAATGATTAAAATGCCGCCTGATAAATCAATGATTAAACTGCTGAATTTAAGGCCAATCCCGGTAAGACCAATAATTCCGATGATAAAACCAGATGCAGCACAGGCAATAGCCGTCTCAATTGCAGCTCTGGCTCCTAAATCCAATGCCTTGAAAATTTTAGAAAAAGATAATCTCGTTGCCCCTTTTAAAGCTGCAACCAATATCGTCACCCCGATAGAGTAGAGTCCAGCCTTCATTGGTGAAGAGCCGGATGCAAGCATGACCACAATCACTACTAAGGGGATAAAGAACATGAATCCGGTTTTCAAAACACTCGAAACCTTTGGAAGTTCCTCTTTCTTTAAACCAACAAGCCCCAAACGTCTTGCCCTCATATCGACCTGGAAATACAGGCAGCAGTAATAAAGAACTGCGGGGATTATGGCAGCTATGGCTATGTCCATATAAGGCACACCTAAATAGGAAGCAATGATGAAAGCGGAAGCTCCCATGATCGGCGGCATGATCTGGCCTCCAGTAGATGAAACTGCTTCAACCGCAGCTGCAAAGTGACTCTTATAGCCGGTTTTCTTCATTAATGGAATCGTAAAGGCACCTGTTGTTACCGTGTTTGCAACGGCACTCCCTGAAATCGTTCCCAAAATGGAGCTGGCCACGATAGCCGTTTTGGCAGGACCTCCACGATATTTCCCCATACCAGCCACTGATAAATCGATAAAAAATTGACCTGCTCCCGAAACCTCTAAAAACTTTCCGAAAAGGATAAATAGGAAGATAAAGGTTGCGGATACCCCAAGAGGAGTACTAAAAATACCCGTTACTGTATAAAAGAGGTGATCAATAATCCACATCATTGTAAATTCACGGTGGGAAAGAGACCCAGTAATCAGATGACCCCAAACTCCGTAAACGATGCAAATAAAGATAATGATCACTAGCGTATTTCCAATCACGCGGCGTGTTGCTTCAATCAGCAGCAAGCCGGATATGATTCCTATTGCAATTTCCAGTGCTGTCAGCGGCTCAATATAACTCATCCGCGAAGAAATGACCTGGGAATTCATCACATAATAGGAATAACAAGCAATGGACAAAACCATAAACAGCCAATCATACCAGGGGATGCTTTCATTTTTTACCGCTTTCTTGGATGGCTTATAAATGGCAAATGTCAAAGCCAGCGCAAATGCAAGGTGAGCCGACCGCTGCAGGATGGATTCAAATACCCCAAAGAAAGCTGTATACAAGTGAAAAAGAGACATTAAAACGGCAATAATTGAAATGATTTTGGCAGCCGCGCCCTTTAATAGGCGCAGCTTGCTGTTTAGATTTCCATCTTCATCATATTCCGCAATCATTTTTGAAGCTTCCACTTCCGATACGTCATGTTTAGACATCATTTCACCTTCTTTTTAAAAGGATAATTTTGGTTTATTTAAGTGCCCCGACTTCCTTGTAATATTTTTCTGCTCCCGGATGAAGCTTGCCCACGTTGTTTTGCACTGAATACTCTGCATTAAAGTCTTTCATAATCGGGGATAATGTCGTCCATGTATCTTTTTCTTCCACCATCATTTTTGTCAGCTTATAAACTGACTCTTCATCCATTAGATCATCATTCACCAGCAGAACCGTATAGCCGGCAACCGTTTTAACATCTTCTTTCACATTAGAATAAGTCCCGCCTTCAATGTCATATTCCAAGTATCCTTCATTTAACTCATGCAGGCCTTTTACTGTTTCATCGTCTAAAGGAATCAGACGAATTCCGAGGGTTGTGTCCAGTTCCTGGAAAGTGGAAACCGGTGCAGAAACCATTCCTACAATGGCATCGATATGTCCGTCACGCAGAAGGTCGGCTCCATCAGCCGTTCCGATATATTCAATGCCGCCAAGATCGTCATAGCTCATGTCATTCAGCTTTAGAATATCCAGGAATGCCAGCTCTCCGCTGTATCCTTTAATTCCCGGGCTAACCTTCTTCCCCTTTAAATCTTTCACGGACTTTATATCAGAATCTGCTCTAACAACGATCTGGAATACATTTGGATACAGGGTTGCAACCGTGCTGACATTATCGACTTTTTCTTTAAAAGCATTGATTCCGTTGAGTGCCTCAGGTACTGTTTGTCCATTACTGAATCCAAGAGCAAACGTGCCCTGGCTTAAGCCTAAAAGGTTGGAAACAGATCCGCCCTCTACTACCGTAACGGAGGATTCCGGGTAAACTTCCTTCATTTTCTCTCCCATCGCACCGGACAATGTGTACCAGAAACCGCCTACCGTCGCAGAACCGAAAGCCATATCCCGCGGGGCTCCCTCTGCTCCTCCGCCTCCGCTTGCTTCACCGCTGCTTCCCGCCTCATCCGAAGAACAGGCTGCCAATACGACTAACATAAAAGCCACCAATACTGCCAATAATTTTTTCAACTTATTTTCCCCCTTAGTTTGTTTCAATTTTGGTTTTTTCCAGCACTTGAAATTCAGCATCTGTCATCTCACGCAACGCTTCGATCGAAACATCGGAGAGAGTTTCTATGAGGTACATTTTTCCTTCAAGAAACTTAAATACAGCATGTTCGGTGACAATCATATCTGCTTTTCTTGTACCGCTGCTTGGAAATGATAATTTTTTCACAATTTTCGGACTTCCGTCTTTAGACAAGTGCATGGAAGCAATAATCATCCGCCTTGCTCCCGCAACTAAATCCATGGCCCCTCCCACTCCAAGAATGGTTTCACCCGGTACTGCCCAATTGGCGACTTCTCCTGTTTCATCGACCTGCAAAGCCCCCAGTACAGCGGTATCGATATGCCCTCCGCGAATCATCAGGAAAGAATCCGAACTATCAAAGAGTGATGCCCCTGTGTCCATGGAAACGGGCTTCTTACTGGCGCTGATCAAATCCATATCAATGTCGTCATCAGACGGAGTCGGACCCATCCCGAGAAGACCGTTTTCTGATTGAAGGTAAACCTTTTTGTCATCGAGGTAATCCGGAATAATGGTAGGAATGCCGACTCCTAAATTGACAATTTCTCCTTCCTTCAATTCCTGTGCTACCCTTTTGGCAATTTTAATTCTGTCAGATAGACTCAACGTATCTCCCTCCTTTTTTTACATATTGATTGATTACGACATAATCTACGTATAAGTGAGGGGTTACCACTTCTTCAGGTGCAAATGAACCGGCTTCCACAACCTCATCCACTTCAGCTATAACCACCTTCGCTGCAGTTGCCATAACCGGGTTGAAATTCCTCGCTGTTTTGTCATAAATTAGATTTCCCAGTGTATCAGCCTTAAGTGCTTTAATAATGGCCACATCCCCTTTGATTGCTTTTTCAAAAATGTAGGATTCGCCATCGATCACTTTCTCTTCTTTCCCTTCAGCAAGTCTGGTGCCAGCACCTGTCTTCGTATAGAAACCGCCGATGCCTGCCCCGCCGCATCGGATGGCTTCTGCCAATGTGCCCTGAGGGATTAATTCAATCTCCAGTTCACCTTTTGACCAGGCCTTAACCGCATCTCGATTAGTGGTAAAATAAGAGCCTTTCGCTTTTTTCAGCTTACCTGCCACCAGCAGTTTTCCAAGTCCCTTCCCTTCCTCACCTAAGTTGTTGCTGATGACTGTAAGATTCTCTTTATCGGATTTCACAAGCTCATCTATTAAAGTAAGCGGTGTTCCCGAAAGGCCGAATCCTCCTACAAGCAATGTGTCACCACTTTTAATGAACTGCAGTGCATCAGCAGGATTTAATCTTTTTTTCATTGTGTTCCTCCTCTTGTTTCTGGGTTTCCGAGTAATTTATATAAGCAGACAATGATTTGATTGCTGTATTTTCATGAAAGAAGTAAGGTTTCTTTGTTTCCTTTAATATGTCAATGGCCAGCTCCCCCTGGTATCCCTGGGACATGAAGATCGGAATGAAAATACTATCTCTTTCTTCCATCAGCTTTTTCATTTGTTCCGAGAGGATTTCATTTTGATAGTCCACCTGGAACGGAAAAGGAACAATGATATTATCAAAATCACCTGATTTATGTAACACTTCCAGACAGGAGGTCAATTTTGACAAGTCATCGTATACGATGGTGGTCAAATCTAAGGGATTCATGAACGACTTTTCGATTCCTGTAATCGTTTTTATTTGCTGCTGAAGCTCTGATGATAGCTGCTGAAGCTGAATCCCATATTTATCGCATAAATCCGCAAGGTAAATGGAAGTAGCCCCTGCCCAGGAAAAAATGACTGTACGCTTTCCTGCAGCTTTTTTGTAGGTATCAAACAGCCATGAAATAGCAACAACTTCATCAATACTTTCGGCTTTTAACAGCCCGGGGTGATTGACCATATTCCAGGGAATAGAGTAATCATTATTTCTTCCAAGGTGATATCTAACTGCCATTCTCGAAATCTTCGAATGGCCGATTGGGAGCAGGATAACAGGCTTCTGCTTGATATAGGCCTGATGCAGCAAACGGAAAAAACGCTCTTCTTCAGAAATAGATTCAATGATTAATAGAATCGTCTCTGTCGAGGGATCACTAATTAAAAATTCAAAGCAATCGTTAATAGTGATATCCATCTCATTTCCAGGTGATAGCCAATAAGAAAATCCGAGTCCTTTTTCATTGGCATCAAGTACAGCCCGGCCTAAACTTCCTCCATGGCTGATCAGTCCAACAGATCCCTTATGAAAATTTTTCGGCTCGAAACGGGGTGAAAAAGAGATTCCCCAGTTTCCTATAAAATGATAGAATCCTGGCGAGTTTGGACCATAAACTGCAGTTTCTGTACCTTTTACCATTTCTTTTAGCTCTTCTTCCCGGTGTATCCCATCCGGCCCGCTTTCAGAAAAACCAGAGCTGATAATGATGACGCTTTTTACTTGCTTTTCTACACATTCTCTTAAAATTCCCGGGGTATGTTTAGAGGGAACGATTATACACGCCAAATCGACTTCTTCTTTGATCTCAAGTACACTGGGATAGGAGTGAATTCCGGAAATTGTGTCATAGTTTGGGTTTACGAGATATATCTCCCCGGAAAATTTCGATTTTTGAAGATTGACCATGACACGTCCGGCATTCTGATGAAACCTTTCCGAAGCTCCTATTATGGCAATGCTTTTAGGGGAAACAAGCGTCTGCAATGATCTCATGATTTTAATAATCCCCTTTCTAATTTTTTTACCTTTCGAACGATGGTGGAAGGATTCACTTCCAGCACACGGGCAATGCCCCGGTATGATTTTTCAGACTGTGACGCCTTATATATCAGCTCTCTTTCAAGTACTTCTACAGCTTCTTTTAGCGGTAATAACTGATTTACTACAATGGCTTGATCATGATTCATTCTTTGGTTATCGCCTTTGCTGAATAAAGAAAGAACCTCCTGCTCCCCCACTTCCAGATTCGAAGCTGTTACGTATATTCTTTCAATAATATTGACGAGTTCCCTTACATTCCCTGGCCACTGATAATTAGTAAGGACCTGTATAGCTTTCTTGGTGAATTTGAGATGTTTGTGATATTTTGCTGCGAACATTCTTGCATACGCATCAATTAGGATCGGGATATCCTCAACTCTTCTTCTTAGCGGCGGAATTGATATAGGAATAACATTGAGCCTATAAAATAAGTCCTCCCGAAAACTTCCTTCTTGAACCAATTCTTTAAGATCCCTGTTTGTAGCTGCTATTACCCTCACATCAATCTTTGTCGGTTTTGCTGATCCCACCCTGGTAATCTCCATTTCCTGCAATACCCGCAAGAGCTTGACTTGCAGGTGGATGGGGATTTCCCCTATCTCGTCCAGGAAGATCGTTCCATTATTTGCTTGTTCAAATAAACCGGCTTTTCCCTTTTTCAAGGCACCTGTAAAGGCACCGCCTTCGTATCCAAAAAGCTCAGATTCCATCAGTGATTCAGGAATAGCCCCACAGTTCACCTTAATAAAAGGGGCTTCCGACCTCGGACTCGACTGTTGGATCAGCTTGGCAATTTCCTCTTTCCCCACTCCCGACTCACCTGATAATAGAACCGTAACATCCACCTTTGCCACTTGCTGAACGGTCTCAAGCAGCCTTTCCATTTCAGGGGATTTCGCAATGAACGTTTCGGATCTTTCGGAAAGATGCATATGTTCCAGTATTGACTTTGTTTTTGCCAGCTCACTTCTGAGTGCATCGAATTCAGTCATGTCCTTCACATTGATAACAACTCTTTCAATTTGATTGCTGCTGTTCTTAATAGGATTTGCCGTTATAATTAAGGAATTTTTATTTTCTTTGCTTGTTTCCATGATATTATGCGATCTGCCCTTAGCTTCTACCTGCCGGGCTATATCTCTTATGTAGTCAGGAGTCTCATTTCTAACATCAAAAAGTTGCCTGAAACTCTGGTTGCATTTAATAATGGTTCCTTCCCCATCCGTAATACAGATCCCGTCTGTAGAGTTATCCAATATCGTTTCCTGTTCCTTTAAGAGCTGCTTGACGGATTCAAGTTCACTTGATACAAATTCGATTTCTGAAATATCCTGAAAGACGCCAACCGCTCCCACAAGAGTTTTGCCATCATAGAGGGGCGTTCGATGGGTTAAATATTTTCTTTTTCCTACACGGTATTTTTCTGTATGCCCCTTTCCTGTACGGATAACATTCAATAACCCGCTTGGAGTTACAACATCAGTTAAAAACTTTCCAAGGGCTTTCTCCTTAGTTGTCATAGCCATTTTTTCTGCTGGAGGATTCATTGAGGTAATCCTTCCCTCCAGATCAATCGAAAGAATCCCATTATGAGCAGAATTAAAAATGGCATCCATGCGGCCGAGTTCCACCTGAGAAGTTCTGGCATAGGCCTCCAGATACTGTTCTTTTGTCAGGAAGCCTGTGATCTGCCTATTCTTATTAAAAATTGGCCAGATTTCCTGATCATTAAGCTTTAAATTGTTTAACTCATCCATTTCGTTAAGGAAACAAAAGTTAGTCTGATAAATTTCTGATAGTACCTTATTTTGATTTAACAATCCTTCTAATAGATTATGCTCTGTAAAACATCCCGCTAACTCATCTCTAACGTTATAGACCAGCCCGCCTTTCATATGGGATTCAAGTAAGGTTTTTACAGCTCTATCGATGTAATCGTTTTCAAAAAATTTTATAGAAGTACGAGTCATCGCATCTTTTACTAACAATTTTCCCGCTCCCTCTGAGTGATTCACTCATAAAATTAATAATGCAAGAAGTGTGCCAACATTAGAAAATTAATAAAATGCTGATATTTCTCACATTTTGTAATATTTAAACTATATATCGAGTGAATAAATGTTGCAACACCGCAACAGGTGTTGCGCTAACGCATTAAAGGCTGAAAAAAACAAGTTTCCAAAAGGAAAAAGGACCCATTCTTCATTTTTATCATTTTAAAATCGTTGCATTTTTGCAACATTTCTTGAATTTAATAACTAGAACGATAATATGAGTATCTTATAAGTACGGACAACCTCGTTCGCGAGAGGCACCACCCAATTTTTCGAAAAAACAAAAAGGAACTCCACATCAAGGTGAAGTCCCAATAATAAATAGATTAAGAAAATAGTTTAATAAGGAAGCTCAATAAAATCCCCACTACCCCAAAGTCCGAGTCTCCAAAGGTAGTCCCTTCAAATCCCAGTGATCCCAGAACCGGCAGCAATAAGGCCGGAAGGAATGAGATTAATAGACCGTTGGCAAATGCCCCGATCATCGCTCCTCGTCTGCCTCCAGTCGCATTTCCAAATACCCCTGCCGCAGCACCTGTGAAGAAGTGCGGAATCAGGCCTGGCACGATTATTTTCAGACCGAATAATGGAAGAAGGAACATTGAAAGCAAGCCTGCTATGAAAGAGAACAGGAACCCGATAATAACCGCATTTGGAGCAAAAGGAAACACTGCAGGACAATCAAGGGCAGGCTTCGCATCTTTTACCACTTTATCAGCGATTCCTTTAAAAGCTGGCACGATTTCCGCAATCAGCATCCGCACACCAGCAAGGACCACATATACACCAGCTGCAAACGTAATCGCCTGCATAAGCGAGAATACGAGGAAGTTAACTCCTCCGCTCAGTTCAGATTCTACATAGCCTTTTCCGGCGATCGGCGCCACAACCAGGAAGAGAATCGTCATTGTCAGAGACATCGCAACAGATGTATCGCGCAGGAATCCAAGTGATTTAGGAACCTTGATATCCTCCGTCGATTTTGATTTATCGCCTACACGCTTACCAATAAAGCCGGAAACAAAGTAGCCGAAAGATCCGAAGTGGCCGACAGCTATGCTGTCATTGCCTGTGATTTCGCGTACATACGGCTGGACAAGCGCAGGCATAAATACCATTAATAATCCTAGAATAATAGACCCGATAATGATCAGTGGGAGCCCCGTCACTCCGCCGGTTGCAAATACAGCTGAGATCAGGCAGGCCATGAATAAAGTATGATGGCCGGTAAGGAAAATATATTTAAACGGTGTAAAACGGGCAATTAATATGTTCATGACCATCCCGAAAAGCATGATCATCGCGGTTTCTTTCCCAAATGTCTGCTGGGCAATCGCTACGATGGCTTCGTTGTTCGGAATAACGCCCTGAATATGAAAGGCCTTTTCAAACATTTTTCCGAAAATATCAAGTGAGCCTATTAAGATGCTTGCTCCTCCATTCAGGATGAGAAAGCCCATGATCGTCTTAAGCGTACCTGATATGACATCGGCAATTCCTTTTTTCTGCAGAAGCAAGCCAAACAAGGCGAATAAACCAACCAGGATGGCGGGCGTGCCCAATATATCATTCATGATGAAATCAAACATGTTTACCCCTCCTTTTTAAATCCTCTGTATCTATCTTTCAATCTAACCAGCTTTCAGGTTATACTGTATTTGTTCTTTTTATTTTTCAGCGGGCGAGTCTATCGCCTGCTCTTTTTTTCTCTATTATGATAAATGTGATTCCAATGCAGCTTTTAGCTCGTTCTGGTCAAGGATGTTTGTCAGGCCAATGATGGTTCTTGTTCCGTCATCCAAAGTGGAAATCAGGTCTTTAGATCCCAGGTAGATATCCGCTTTTTCGGATTTAGCCGTTGTTAAATCGGTATGTGAGACATCTGCTTCCACTCCCAGTTGGCTTAAAACTGTTTTCACATTCATTTCTACGATAAAGCTGCTTCCAAGTCCGTTTCCGCATACTACTAGAATTTTTTTCATTTTTATTTCCCCCTTAGTCTTGTGAATATTGATTTATAATTTCTAATACGACAGCTGCTTTATCAGCATTCTGCAGCTTTTCAAGGTTATCGCTGTCAGACAGCATTTTGGACAGCTGGGATAATGCTTTTAAATGGGTTTCATTATCGATGGCTGCCAGCACAAAGAATAATCTTACCTGATGCTCCGGCTTTTCCGAAAAAGCACAGCTTTCCTTTAATTGCAGAAAGCTCATTCCCAGCTTGTTCACGCCAGCTTCAGGGCGGGCATGAGGAAGGGCAATTCCAGGCGCGATGACGATATATGGCCCCATTTCATTCACGTTTTCAATCATGGCATCAATGTAATTCTGGCTGATGGATTGATCAGCCAATAGCGGCTGTGACGCCATTTGCAGTGCTTCCTGCCAGCTTGGGACCGATTCCGCAAACTGAATTTTATCGGCGGTTAGAACTTCATTTAACATTGGCTTTTGATCCACCTCACTTTTTGCTTCTTTATTTGATTGATAGTAGACTTTCAATTCCTGGATCAGCATGCTTTCGTCTTTTATATCTGCATGCTTCCGGATAATGTCCATCAATGCCTCTATGTTTTCTGATTTCGGCCTATTTTCTGATGCCTGAACCTGCTTAAGCAGTGATTCCTTCTCTGACGGGTTAAGAATCGGATTTACTATAAACACCGGTACCTTTTTCCGGGATACTGGCGTGGTCGAAATGACAAAATCCAAATCAGCCAGGGACGCTTTCTCATATTCACGGACGGTGTATACATGCGCCACATCTACAAACGGCATGAGATCTTCAATTTGTTTCTGAAGGATTCGGGACGTGCCGATTCCGCTGGCACACACCACAGCTGCTTTTTTGCGGGCTTCCACCCTGACGCCTTCTTTGTCAATCCAGCCGCCAAAGTGCATCGCAATATAGGCCGCTTCATCATCCGATACTTTTTTGCCAAGTACGTACTCAAAATGATGAACCACTTTCTTGGTTAGAATAAATAGATCCTGATAAGACTCCTGTACAGATTTGGATAATGGATTCTCCAGCTCAATCCCATATTTGATGCGGAAATAAGCCGGTTTTAAATGAATCAATAAATTCCGTTCAAGTTCCTTCCGATTTTGAAAAAATACGCAGGCATACTTTTGAAAATCATCGACCATTCTTACTGCCATTGATTTGAGGATATCAAGGTCCTGGTTTTCCAGCTCATGTGTATCATAGTCGCTTATTTTCGCACCTAACAGGTAAGTTGCAAGATAGCAGGCTTCATCGTCAGGAACCTCAAGCTGGAAACCGCTTTCAATTTTCCGGCAAATAAATCGAGCAGCGCTGTACTCTTTTGTTTCTTTAATGACCTGTTTTTCAACAGGATCCATCTTGATGTATTTTCCCTGGTTAAATCTTTTGATGAGCATAAATAAATGGGCGCTTAACGTCTCCATCACTTCATCTGTGTAGTGAACGCCGGAAAATGATTCACTTTCATTCAGAATCTCATAGATCGTTTCTAAATCCGTACGCTGAAACATTTCAGGTGACAGGCCCGGCGTGTCCTGGATGGTTAACTGAACTTCGGATAATAGATCGTTCCACCCTCGATTGGTTAAAACCTGTGTTAAGCAGTAAATCAGCATTTTCCGCTTATCCTGCTCCTCACCGGCAATATAGTAGCCCGAAGGTTTATGGAAATTTAATTGAACCTGAAACTGGCTTAGCTGCTTTTTTAATTCCCTGATATCTGCCAGAAGCGTACTCCTGCTGACACCCAACTTATCCATCAGATCCTGCAGATAAATGGTTTTCTCGCGGGTCAGGATGAGGATAGCAGTCCAGGCCATTCTTTCTTTTCGTGAAAACTCATAACTGGCAGCTTTATCAAACGAATGCAACCGCTGTTTAATCTGCTTCTTTTCTTCTTCATCGAGAAAAAATCCAGCAGCACGGACATACTTCAGCTCATCTAAACCCTGGCCTTTCAGCCAGCTATTAATTTTTTCAACATCATAATAAACGGTCCGCTTGGAAATCTGTAATTCTTCCATAAGCTCCTGCGGAGAAACATGTGTAGGCGCATGGACCATTTTCGTCAAAATCGTCATGCAGCGCTGGTCAAGAATCATCGGGAGCGCTCCCTCCTTTAACTGATTCTAAATAGTAAGTTTGCAAAAAGTCAGACTCTAAATTCATCGAATTGTCTGCTTACTACGTATTATACTCCTGTATTACACAAATTGAAGTCCGAATTCTGTAAGGGGGTTTTTGCAAGAGTCGGACTCATATTAGCATGGAAATAAAAAAAGCGAACTCGCAATTGGCGAATTTCGCTTTTTAAAAACAACACTAGTCTAATCTAAAGTTAATCAAATTCTCCCGCTTCTCCTTAAGCCCTCTCACAGTCCCCTCATAGCTGAGCAGACCCCCTGTGAGGATTTCATTCCGATCCTTGATCATTCTCGAGACCTCATCCGGATTCGGTCCTCCCTGAAGGCTGCGGATCTGCACAAAGTATTCTGGGGAGATGATTTTCTTCCACTCTTCCTCGGTCAGGGAAACGGGAACATATCCCCGAATGACTTCATTCACGTCCTCCACTTTCCAGTCGCATAGCTCTTTCTGCTCTTTCACGGTTTGTTTTGAAATATAGCTGGCAATAGAGTGGGCTTTCCGGAATGGGATGCTGTAGTCTCTTGCCAGGGTGTCCGCCAGTTCTGTGATCGTGATGCACGACTTTTTGGCCATTTCTTTTGCATGGTCTTTATTGACCTTTAATGTAGCAATCACGGCGTACATCAGCTTTAATACCCGATTCGCATTCGTAAAAGCGCGGTACAAATGGGGCTGCAGATCATCTTCTGTATCAACGATATCGCCAAATGGCGTATTATGAACCATGTTCATGGCTGCATACGCTTCACCGTAGGCGCTGCTGGCAATGGACCTGGAATGCTCAATGGAAACCGGATTCCGTTTTTGCGGCATAATGCTGCTCACCTGTACATAGGGATCTGCCACCTGGAAGGTGCCAAACTCCCTTGTTACATGCTGAAGGAAATCCTGTATCCACCTGCCTGTATTCACCATACAGGTCATAAGGGCTGATGAGGTCTCCAAAAGATAATCTGCCCCTGCAATGGAGTCGTACGAGTTTTCAATAATTCCTTCAAACCCCAATAAGTCACGTGTGCGGTCCCTGCAAATCGGAAAGCCGGTTGTCGTAAGGGCGGCTGCACCGAGCGAGGATTTGTTAACGGTTCTATAGGCAGCCCACAGACGCTTAATGTCTCTCTGGAGGACATCATAGACAGCCAGCAGATAATGCCCCAACGTGGTCGGCTGTGCCGGCTGTGTATGGGTATAGCCGGTCATATAGGTCTCTTTATGCTCTTCAGCCTGCTCCAGCAATGCCTCACTAAGCTGATAAGCACTTCCCTGAAGCTGCAGGAGATGTTCTCTTAGAACCAGCCTGTACATCGCGATCCCCATATCATTCCGGCTCCGGGCAATATGGATTTTCCCGGCCAGTTCATCGCCGATCTCTTCTCCTATTTTCGCTTCCATCATAAAGAAGAGATCTTCAAATTGAGGCTGATAGGATAATGAACTGGTGTCTGACATGGCCACTTTATTAATGCCTTCCAGCATGATCCTTCCTTCTTCTTCAGGGATGATCCCCTTTTCTGCCAGCATGATCACATGCGCCCGATGAATATCGAACATGACATGGAACAGATAGTCCCGCTGGTCATTAAAAACGGGCATCAGCAGTTCTTCTGCATATGTTTTGCCGGGAAAGACATGGCCTTCAGTTTTAATAAACTCCTCTAATTTGCTCATTTTTTCAACTCCATTTTAAGACAATGATTTTTCAGCCTTAACTCCAAAAAACTTGTTTGATATGAACAGAACCAGTGCGATTAAAGTTATCTGGATCATTCCGTAAGCTGCCGCCTGACCCATATTGAACATTCTCAGCTGATTCATAATCTCGATGGAAATAGGGCGGTTTGAAAGGGTATACAGCAATACAGAAGTAGGAAATTCACCGACCGACTCCACAAAAGCCAGTAATGTTCCTGATAAAACCCCTGGCATAATAATCGGAAGGATTACTTTTCTGAACGTATAGAACCACTTTGCTCCAAGGCTTCTTGAAGCTTCTTCTATGGAATCATCCAATTGCTCCAATACAGCATTGGTGGATCTGACGACTAATGGAATATGGCGGATAAAATAGGCCAGAGGCAAAATCCAGAATGTACCGACGAGAATGTTGCCAAACGAGAAGATGGTTGGCTCATTAAAAGCAAAGATTAAATTCATCCCGATAACGGTAGCCGGCAATGCCCATGGAATCATAACCAAAATATCCACAAAGCTTTTTCCGACAAATTTCCGTTTAACGAGCACATAGGATGCCAATACGCCAAAGACCAGATTCCCTGCTGTAGCGATAACCGACAGGATCAAGCTATTTTTCAATGGCTTGAATATGTTCGGATCCTGGAACAATAAACGATAGTTTTCAAAATTAAATACCGATGGATAGGTCTGCCACGTCCATGTTCCGTCCGGTACGAGCGATAGAAGGAGAATCGTGAAATGCGGAAGCAGCAGAATGATGACTCCCACAATTCCTGTAAAGACCAGTATCCACTTCAAAACAGGATTATTCACTTCACTCCGATGGGCGCCAATCCCTTTAGATGCCATCCGGTAATCCTTGCGGTTTTGGTACCAGCGCATAAACAGCAGGAAGCTGATCGATACAACCGATAAAATAACCGATTGCGTGGCGGCCACTTCCATATCGCCGTTGATTTTTGAAAAATAAATCTGCAGACTCAGCACCCTGAATCCGCCTGCCAGCAGAAACGGCGCACTGAAGGATGCCATCGAGATCATAAACACCAATAAGGATGCGGCGACAATAGCCGGTGTCAATAATGGAAAGGTTACTTTCCAGAACACTTTAAACCGGTTGGCCCCCAGGTTGTATGCAGCTTCTTCAAGGGATGGATCAATTTTATTAATGGCTGATGAAACAGTCATATAGAAATACACATACATAGTATATGCATGGACAATCAAAATGCCTGAGATGCCGCCTATTTTGAACGGGACTTCATCCAGCCCGAACAGGTCTTTAATGGCATTGGGAATCAATCCGGTTTCCCCATACAGGAACATGAACGCCATTACTCCTACCAGTGACGGCAGGACGATCGGCATGATGGCAGCCGATGCAAAGAAGCCTCTGCCCGGAAAATCATACCGGTTAAAAATGAATGCCAGCGGGATGCCGATCAGCGCACTGACCAGGACACTTAATACCGAAATATATACAGAATTCCACAGGGCTTCCAGATTGGTTTTGGATTCCTGAGTAAAGAAGTCACTGTAATTCCCAAAGGTCATACTGCCGTCTTTTTGAAGACTCTCCAATATAGTCCGTAAAGAGGGATAAAGAACATAAGCTATGAGAACCAGCAGGACCGGAATAAGGAGGAGCAGGGTCAGCCTTGTATCCCGATTTTTAATCATGATGCATCACCAGTCACCACAGGAATGATCCGCATCTGCTCTTCAGGGAGTTCCACCCAAATCTCTGCACCCGCCTGCAGGTTCCTGGATAATCCGCTATTCAGGGCATTCACCTGAAGCTTAAGGCCTGCAGCCCTGACCACAACATTTATGAGGGAGCCGAAGAAATGTACCTCCTCCACCATTCCTTTGAAGATATTTTTCCCTACCGTCTCTTTTTCCAGTATTTTAATAGATTCAGGACGAATGGATAATGCCAGGTTCCCTTTGTTTTCCTGATTATAATTGAACGGGGCATTTCGGACGGAAAGCTCACTGGCACTTTCACCGTTCTGCACTTGTACAAAAATGTTTTCATCTTCTATCCTGCTGATCTTCACAGGCAGCAGATTGATTTCTCCGATAAACCCCGCTACGAAATCATTGGCTGGTTCATTATAGATTTCTGAGGGTGTTCCCACCTGGTGGCAGACCCCAAAGTTAAATACCGCAATCCGATCGCTCATGGATAGAGCTTCTGCCTGGTCATGGGTAACATAGATGGTCGTGATATTATAATCTTTTTGCAATCTCAGTATTTCGCTTCTCATTTCATCGCGCAGCTTGGCATCCAGGTTGCTGAGTGGCTCATCCAGGAGCAAAATCTCCGGTTCAATCACCAATGCCCTTGCCAGCGCGACACGCTGCTGCTGACCTCCGCTTAACTGGCTCACCTGACGATCGGCGTATTGCTCAAGCCTCACCTTTTGCAATACATCCTTGACTTTTATTTTGAGCTCCTTGGAGCCAAGTTTTCTAACCCTTAATCCAAAAGCGACATTCTCAAACACCGTCATGTGAGGAAAAAGGGCATAGTTTTGGAAAACCATGCCCGTATTTCTCTTTTCAGGAGGTACACGCGTCATATCCTTATCGCCAAAACGGACAACGCCTTTAGTAGGATAATAGAATCCAGCAATCATCCGCAGTGTGGTCGTCTTGCCGCATCCACTTGGTCCAAGGAAGGTAAAGAATTCCCCATCCTTTATATCCAGATTTAAATGATCGACTGCAATAACCTTTCCAAAGGCTTTTTGGACATTATCTATGTTTATGGACGCCATACCTATTACACTTCCTATTCTTTAATTTCTTTTTCTCCGCTCTTAATGTTTTCATCCCAATACTTCATCCAGCTGTCGCTGTTTTCCTGGAATACTTTCCAGTCGATCTCCATGCTCTTAATCTCTGTATTTGTGATCCATTCAGGGAGCCCTTCCACATCATCCCTTGTTGGAATGCGGTAAAATTCATCAGCAAGGATTTTGGCTGCTTCAGGTGTGTTGACAAACTCATAGAATGCTTCAGCCGCCTTCGGATGCGGAGCATCATTCACAACGGCAATCCCTTCTGTCAGGACTGGTGTTCCGCTTTCCGGAATGATGAATTCAAATGGATAATTTTTATTTTCTTTTAACATGACAACGTCAGGCATTGCCCAGACAGATAGCTTTCCTTCCCCTTTGGCCACCTTGTTGTACATCATTTCAGGATTTGCTGCGTATTCTTTCGTGTTGGCATCCAATTTTTCAAGCCATTCGTAACCGGCCGCTGTATCCTTGGAATCCTTAAAGTCGCGGTAAATCATGGCTGAAAAAATGGTTCTCATCGTTCCGGATGCCAGCGGGTAGCGGATGATGATTTCATCCTTCCACTTCGGATCCAGAAGCTCATCCCAGTCTTTAGGCGCTTCATCTTCTGATAATTCTTTGCTGTTATACATAATGACTTCCGGTGTTTGGCTTGTTCCGGACCAGTGCCACTCAGGATCATGGAAGCCTTCTGCCAGACTTCCTGCATATGAAGGCTCATATGGCTTTAACAGTCCTTCATCCTTTGCCTGATCGAAGTTTACAGATGGCGCTCCCCACCAGACATCAGCCTGTGGATTGTTTTTCTCGGATCGGATCCGGTCCAGGATTTCCTGTGATCCCATATCAAGCCATTCCACATCAATCTGATATTTTTCCTCGAATTGCTGTTCAAACTTTGATAGAATATCCTTTCCATGCGGTGAATAGATAACTACCTTTTCTTCCAGCTTATTCTCTTTCTCTCCCGGCTCCTTCTCAGAGCTTGAGCTGGATCCCTGTTCTGAACTGCAGGCTGAAAGCATTAATGCAGCCGAAATAGATAAAGTGGTTAATATCGATGCCCTTTTCTTATTTTTCATTGAAAAAATCCCCCTCATAAAGAAAATTTGATAATACTTTCATGCTCCCGCAAAAAGAGTGAAACAGCACCCAGGACTCCCGCATTATCACCTAATCGTGAAGTCTTCAATTCTACTGAACTTGGAAGATAGTGATTCACGATTCTGTCCAATTTGGGCAAAATGTAATCAGATGATTTTAGAACACCACCTCCTAAAATAATGACTTCCGGATTCAATAAGCTCGCGGAATTAATGATTCCATAAGCCAGATGTTCAATGGCTTCTTCAATGACCGTAATGGCTAATGTGTCGCCTTTTTTCGCAAGCGCAAAGGCCATTTCCCCCGGCAGCTCTCCCTTCATTGCCTGAGAAAAGGCAGGATGATCCGGATCCTGCTGAATGACTTCCGTCAGTTTTTTTCCGATTGATTTTCCGCCGGCGACGCTTTCCAAATAACCGTAGCGGTGAAAGATTGGCTTAAAGTCTTTTTTCATATCTGTTTTATCCGTTACCATATAGCCCATCTCGCCAGCAGCATTTGAATACCCGCGGTACAGCTGATTATTGATAATAATTCCGCTTCCAATGCCAGTTCCAACCGCCATAAACAGAACATTCTGTTTATTTTTTGCGTTTCCCAGCCATTGCTCCCCAAGTGCTGCAACATTCACATCATTGTCCACATGAATCGGGAAAGGGAAGTATTTATTTGCTTCCGCTATGAACGGGTACCGAATCCAATTTAAACTTGGTGCTTCTAAGACGACCCCATTGGATGTCTGCGTAACTCCAGGAACCCCCGCTCCCATTCCAAGCACCTGATCCAAGGGAATATGGCAATCATCAAGCATGGAATGAACTTCTTTGGCGATTTGTTTTAAAAGTCCTGATTCTAAAAATTGACAAGTTGAAAAACTGCTGGAATGAACGATATTGCCACCTAGATCACTAATAACTGTCTTTACTTTCGTGCCGCCGATATCTGTTCCGATTACATAAGCCGCTTTTTCGTTGAAATAAAGATGTATCGGCCTCCTCCCGCCTTGTGAAGACGATTCGCCTATCCCCTTTTCATACACCCACTTTTCCCCTATCAATTCATCTACCAGCAAAGAAACAGTCGGCTTGCTTATGGAAATCTTCGCAGCAATCTCGGCCCTTGAAGTCGGTGAATTTTCCTGAATCCATTGAAGTACTCTCTTTTTATTGATTGATTTCATTTGCATAGGTGTCCCATTAAAATTCATCACATCACGGCCTTAATTGATTTGGTTAGTAAATATTACTAATTAACTTCAATATAACTTACATGGTAACCGTTTACAACCCATTATTTTTAATTTTATGATAATTGTGATCATTTCTATGACTAAAGAAGGATTTTAATATAATTAATTTTTCGAATATTGAAATATTAGCATTTTTCCCCTATTATGAAATTTATTAGGCGGGTAGTTGCCTGAAGTTAGTTAGGATATTTAACTAACCTGCTTTAGACCTATGACGAAAGGAGTGTAAGAGGAGCGCTGTTAAACCATTTTGAAAGGGGTTACACAAATTGAAAAAAATCTTTGTTTATTTTTTGTCCTTAGCGGTAATTCTCTCCCTGCTGCCTCTCAGCGGAAGTGCCCAGTCAGAAGAGCATGACCCCGACCTGTGGAGTGCAGTGAAGCCGCTGGACACAACGGTCAGCTTTTTGAATACAGGAGCACATCCTGACGATGAGCGCAGTGACTTTCTTGCTTACTTATCAAGAGGACTCGGTGTTAAAACCTCAAGCCTGATCGCCAACCGCGGCGAGGGCGGCCAGAATGAAATCGGGCAGGAGCTTGGGAACGGCCTTGGAATTATCCGCTCCCGCGAAATGATTGAAGCAGCGAAAATCACCGGAGTTAAAGCCTACCATTTAAGTGAAACAACCTCTGATACCATCTATGATTTCGGCTTTTCCAAGACTAAGGATGAAACCCTGAGCCACTGGGGCAAGGACCTTACTTATGAAAGATTAATCCGTTTTATTCGTACTTACCAGCCAGATATTGTCATGCCATCCTTCAGAGATTCGGATACCCAGCACGGGCACCACCGCACAATGACCATTCTCAGCCAGGAAGCCTTCAAAGATGCCGCAGATCCTAACGTTTTTCCTGAACAATTAAAAGAGGGATTATCCGTCTGGCAGACAAAAAAGTTCTATTTGCCGGCAGAAAATAAAGATACAGCAGATACATCGATTGAAATAGGCATGTTTGACCCTATCTACGGCATGTCCTATCCGCAAATCGGCGAGGAATCACGCTATATGCACAAAAGCCAGGGAATGGGCAATGACATCCCTGTCGCCCCAAGACAAACGCATTTGGAGTTAGTAGATAGTGCGGTTGAAACAAATGGCAGCAAGGATCTTTTTGCCGGTATCCCATATGATTTTAACGAATGGGCAAAAACTCTCCCTAAGAAAGAAAAAGCATTGCAGGTGCACTTTACAAAATTCCAAAAAAGCCTGGATGGAATTATATCCAGCTATCCTAGTCATAGCCAGGTATTCAGCAAGACGCAGCAAGCATTAAAAGAAGCAGACCGTTTAGTAAAGAAAACAGAGAAATCCAAGCTTGATTCCCAGCTGAAGTCAGATCTGCTTCATAAGCTTGAAGTGAAAAAAGAACAGCTGCTGAATGTGAGCCTGGTATCCTCCGACCTTGAGATCAAAGCACAGGCGGAGTCCAACATCCTGACAAAAGGGCAGGAAACGGCTGTTACTGTCACGTTAACGAATAATGGCAGCCAGAAGCTGAAGAATGCAGATGTTGAACTGATTACTCCAGAGGGCTGGAAGGTTTCTGATAAATCTAAAGCCGCTGACCTTGCACCTGGTAAAACCGCCGAAGTTTCCTTTGACGTTCATGTTCCAGCTGATGCAGAGTATTACCATGCATACGAAACCCCTGCCATTCAGGCAAAGGTCAGCTATGAATCTGCTGGTGCAAAGACAGTGACTGTCTCCGAACTGGATGGCACCATTGCCGTTCTGCCAGACGTTGGCCTTACCCTTTCTCCTGAAGATCTGGTTATAAATACCGCTGACGTTCAGGAAGAAGTGCCTGTCAATGTAAAAGTGAAAAATTACCGTGAAGGAGCAGCCCAAGCTTCCGTATCCTTAAATGTTCCCGAAGGATGGTCAGTCAGCCCGGAAAATGCTGCAGTTAACTTCGAATCTTCATTGGAGGAAAAAGAGGTTACCTTTACACTTAACCCGCCTGCAGATATTCAGGAAGGTGACTTCAAACTATCCGCCGAGGCAGTCGTAAATGGAAAGACCTTTGATTCAACAGTTCAAGAAATTCAATATGACCATATCGGAACATTTTATTACCTGTATCCAGCCCAGGTAAATGGGGTCGCCTTTGAATTGCTGGCACCAGAAGGATTAAAGGTCGGCTACATTGAAAGCGGCTTTGACAAAGTGGCAGATTACTTGTCCAATGCAGGACTCGATGTGACGAAGCTTACTGAGACCGATCTTGCTTCAGGGGACTTAAGCCAATACGATACAATCGTTGTTGGTATCCGTGCCTACCTGTCACGTGAAGACTTAACAGCAAATAATGAACGTTTAAAAGAATACGTCGCAAATGGCGGGCATATGGTGGTCCAATACCATAAGCCGAACGATGGCTGGGTGACAGAAGACACTGCACCATACCCTCTGACTATTGGAAACCCATCCATCAGGTGGAGGGTAACCGATGAAAATGCACCTGTTACCGTTCTGCAGTCTGAATCGCCGCTATTCAACTATCCAAATAACATTACTGAAGACGACTGGGCCAACTGGATTCAGGAAAGAGGATTATACTATCCAATGCAATGGGATGACCGCTTTGAAACCTTCGTGCGCATGGGTGATCCAAACGAGGAGCCATTTGATGGCGGCATTCTCATGGCCGATTACGGAGAAGGTACCTACCTTTATACTAACCTGGTATTCTATCGCCAGATTCAAGGCCAGGTTCCGGGAGGCTACCGCATTTTCACGAACTTGATCAGCTACGGTCAAAATGAATAACTTATTAGGGGCAGCCGCGTATGCGGCTGTTCTTTTTGATCGGGACATGGGTGGGACATGGGGACAGGTTAACTGTCCCCAAAGTACATTTGGGATATGGAACACGTCCCCTCGTCCCTTCCATGAATGTGGACTTTGCAAATTGAGTGGGGAGGCTGCAACTAGCAAGGGTGGTTTTGCAAATAGCAGCCTACTTTCTGCTAATAGAAATGGGAATTTGCATATAGCAGCCTACTTTCTGCTAATAAAATATTCGGGAAACAGCCATTGTCTAACACTCGCATATAGAGTTAGAGAATCTGCAAATAGTCTCCCATGTAAAAAAGGTATATAGACATTTATATCGAAAATAACTAAGTAAACATAGAAAGGAGAGCTATACTTGATTAGTAAAAGTCTGAAAGTCCCAGAATTGAATCTCCAGCTTGAAGCTTTGTTAAGAAGAATCCCCGAACATCATCCCGCACGTGAGAAAGTAATCTCAGAATATAAAAAGAGAAGCGCGGGATTTAAAGGAGAAGAAAGATTATTTTATTACTTAAGCTTTCTTGAACCTAAAAAGTATTGGATTTTTCATGATTTGAGGTTATCAAACGGATCGCATTTTTTTCAAATCGATGCATTGCTGCTCACTGTAAATTTTGCACTCATATTGGAAGTTAAAAATTGGACAGGAACCTTGATTTTCAGCCCTCATTTCCAGCAGGTCATCCGCATCCAAAATGATAAAGAGGAAGGATTTCCGGACCCCCTTTCACAAGCGCGGCATCAGACGAATCAGTTTAGAAACTGGCTTGGTCTTAATGGATTTCCTGATATTCCACTGGAATTTTTAGTTGTAATCAGCCATCCTTCTACCATTATTAAGGCAGAGACCGACCCGCTGCAAATATCTAAGAGAGTCTTACACTCTCATCACCTTTTATCCAAAATGAATGGCATTGAAAATAAGTTCCCTCAAGAAAAAACTGACTCTAAGGAGATACGGAAGCTATGCCGGACTTTGTTAAAAAAACATAACCCTGCACAATCCGAGATTCTCGAGCACTTCAATGTTTCAGCTGAAGAAATTCTCACTGGTGTTAGCTGTCCTAAATGCACTTCCCTTCCGATGATTTTCCATTGGGGGAAATGGCACTGCCCAATGTGTTTGTTTTCCTCTTCGTTAGCACATGAAGCTGCAGTCCAAGACTACTTCCGGCTTATTAAGCCGTCAATTACCAACTCGCAATTCCGCTCATTCACCCATATACCATCCCCCTATGCGGCTTCAAGATTGCTCTCCAGGATGAACCTTTCATTTAAAAGAAATAAAAGACACCGAATTTACGAAAAATCCCCTGAACAGTGATTAATCTCACAAATTTTTCCAATAATTTAATTTATAATCAGGTTAAATTGAGGTGCTAATATGGAAAAGAACTGGTCTATTTCACTTGAGCATGGTAATTACGCTAGTGATTTGGAGCTTCTGATCAACGATGCGATTGCGGCAGTAAGCCAGACAGCTAAAGGATATTATGTCAATATAGTCACACCAGCTGAGTTAGGTAATCCCGATAACTATCTAACTGAAGCACTGCTCATATACTTCGGAAATAAAGTGGACCCTCAATTTATCGATCAATGCGGATGCGGGGGGTATGTTTTGAGGGTATGGAAAATCAAGTGAGGGACCTGACGATTTTGTGTGATTATAAGAACAGGCATGTCATTTTGAATTATTATTATGAAGAGGAGCTTATTGATCGGGATGGAATCAGCTTTAATATTTACGTTCACCAGGGGACAATTTACTTTATCAAAAACAGAAAACGGATCGTAACTATCAATTCGAAGAAATATCGTAATATATTGATAGGCGAGGATTTTCAAAATTACTATATTATGCGGAGAGATAAGAATCGTCTTGATATCTATTTTCCTTAAACGGAGCTGCGAAAGCGCTGGATACGCTTTTGCAGCTTTTTTTATTTGGGAGGAATATATCTATTTGCAGGAAGCCTGAATCTATTTGCGAGTTCACAGTTCTTTTTGCAAAATCTAAGATTGTATTTGCAATTTGATAATCCTAGACTGATCCCCGATCTATTGCTGCTCGCCTATTTGCAGGTAGCAGCTTGGTATTTGCACTTTTCCAGTTCTATTTGCAGAATTCATCCTGCTATTTGCAGCATACTCCGTTTTATTTGCAGAATCCCCGGTTCTATTTGCAAATCAATTAAGCGAGCCGTTTCCCGTTCTTATGCAGTTCATCTATTTACAGAATCCAGCTAACTATTTGTAAATTACCTATTCTATTTGCAGAATTTCCAGCCCTATTTGCAGGGTTAAGCATCTATTTGTATGTTTCCGTGCTCTTTTTGCAGGGTTCACATTCTGAACCCGCGGCCACATAAAAACAGACCCGCCAAACCGGCGGGTCCTTCTATTTAACTCACTTTAAACTTCTTAATAGAATCCAGCAGCTCCTCCGCCATCCCTGAAAGCGAAGCAGCAGATGCCGCAATTTCTTCCATGGACGCCAGCTGCTCTTCAGTAGCAGCGGATACGTCCTGGCTTTCGGCTGTGGTAACAGCGGCTATTTCTTCGATTGCGCTTACGAGTTCTACCACCTGGTCGGCACCTTCGGCCATGTCCTTGATGGATGAGGAAACTTCAGCGATCTGGCCTGAGACAGTGTCGGCAAATTGCTGGATGTGGCTGAAGGCATCTCCTGCATTGTTAACCAGGTCAATTCCTTTTTCCACTTCAGCTGTTCCTTTTTCCATGGAAGTAATGGCTTTGCTAGTATCCATTTGGATGGTTGAGATCAGTTCGCGGATGCTTTCCGTCGATTTGGATGATTGTTCTGCCAGCTTGCGGACTTCATCGGCTACAACGGCGAAGCCCCTTCCGTGCTCGCCTGCCCTCGCTGCTTCAATGGCTGCGTTTAGTGCGAGCAAATTCGTCTGAGCGGCAATTTCGGAAATAACATTGACAATCTGGCCAATTTCCTCCGAGCGCTTCCCTAATGTATGAACAATGGAACCTAATTCTGAAACTGTTAAATTAATGTTTTTCATCTGGTTCGTG
Organism: Cytobacillus oceanisediminis; assembly: GCF_022811925.1. Lineage (NCBI taxonomy): Bacteria > Bacillati > Bacillota > Bacilli > Caryophanales > Bacillaceae > Cytobacillus > Cytobacillus oceanisediminis. The sequence continues at coordinate 5,248,507 of NZ_CP065511.1, forward strand.
GAAAGGTCGATTGCTTCATTTCCTTTTATAACCACTTCATTTGTCTCATTGGCGGTTTGGGCCACAACGTTTGTATTCAGCATGATCTGCTGAATGCGTCCGGACATCTCTTTTACAACAGAAGTGCTTTCTTTCACTTTTTCCGTCTGCTGCTCAGTAGCTGATGCTACTTCCTGGATGGAGTTGGCCACCTGCTCTGTTGCCATGTTATTCTGCTCGGAGCTTGCCGTCAGCTGCTCGGATGATGAAGCAAGATGAACCGCTTTTTCACTTACCTGGTTGATTAATTGCTGAAGCGAGGCGACCATCTTATTGAAGCTGATACCCAGTTTGCTGATTTCATCGTTATTTTTAACCTCAAACTTCTGGGTCAGATCTCCCTCGCTGACTTTATCTGTTGCTGCAATCAGCTGATTGAGCGGGCGTGTAATCGAACGGACAATAAAATATGAAATAAGTGCACCTATAAGTACAAAAATGGCTATGAATATAATCGTCGACATTAAGATAGGCTGTACGGCTGATGTTACTTCTTCCAGATTCATTGTGCCAAGCACCTTCATGCCTGTCAGTCCATTGGTGGTAAAGTGCATTTCTTTCTTTTCGCCATCAAGTGTATATTGGACTTGTCCTTTTTCCTTTTCCAGGACTTCCGGCAGCCAGCTTCCCTCTGCCTGTGTGCCCGGCTTCTCCTGCGGGTGCACTAAAAAGCTGCCCTCTGCACTTAAAATAGCAGGATATCCTTCTTTCCCAATCTTAATGTTATTGGATAGCTCACTTAGAGCAGAGAGACTTAAGTCAATCCCGATAACACCAGAGCTGTCGCCAAGCTTTTGGGCTACAGTGATGAGGATATTTCCGCTTACAGCATCAACATAAGGCTCTGTGATGAAGGCTTTCCCCTTTGCCTCCATAGCACCCTGATACCAGGGGCGTGTGGTGGCATCAAAGTCAGCTGGCAAATCTGCACGAGGATAGATGACTAAATCGCCATTTTCAGAGCCTGCATAAATTGCGACTGCCTCCGGATTCAGCTCTTTATATTGGCTAAAGGCTTTATTCGTCTCCTCTAATTCTTCTGCAGTATAAAAATCCTTTTTTATCCGCTTTGAAAAATGATTCGCATCTTCCATTTTTGTTTTTATAAAGTCCATGATAAATTGGTCAAGGATCTTAACATTGTCATCCGCACTCATTTCAATTTGGCTTGTTATTTCATCTTGCGCTTTTTGATAGGAAATGTATCCAATAGAAATGGAAGGAATTAATAGAATAATAATAAATGAGAGCAATAATTTCTTTCTAATCGTAAATGAAAACAGCGACCCTTTTTCTTTCTGTTTTTTCTTTTTCATAATTGACCCCTTTTGAAAACTTAGTAATTTACCGCCTTAACCTGCGAGATGGCACCTTCGAGCTTCTCGTCAACAACCCTTGCATCGTCAATATGCCTCTGGATAAGTTCTTTTACTTGATCAAAAACATACTTCGTTTCTGAAATCTCATCCGCCACCTCCTGGGAATACCCCTTCTGAATATTTATCATTTCAATCACTTCACTGACTTCTGATTCCACCGTATGGATGATGTTTGTGATTGAGTCAATTTTGCTGGTAGTTTGCCCGCTGAGGGACATGCCATCTTTAATTAATTCGGTGCTTGCGACTGTTGAGTTCAGTGTTGCTTCAATATCGTCCTGAATATTTTTCGTCAGGGAACTGATATTAGCCGTGCTCGTCGCTGTACTTTCGGCCAGCTTCCGGACCTCATCCGCTACCACTGCAAATCCTTTTCCCTGCTCGCCTGCGCGCGCCGCTTCGATGGATGCATTTAGTGCCAGGAGATTTGTTTGATCCGCGATATCTTTAATGACCTGAACAATCATCTCGATTTCTTTTGACCTTTTGCTCAGCGCCTCCATCTTTTGTGAATTCACTTCTAATTGCTCTCCCAGCTGCTTAATCAGCTGTTCAGACTTGCTGACGGATCCGCGGCCTTCCTCCGAGATTTTTACCATCTCTTTTGCAGACTGGATCAGATTTCCCCCTTTATCCGATAAAGTGAGGCTGTTTGTAAAAGTAGCTTCACTATGTCTTTTTACGTTTTCAAAACCGTCTTTAATTTTCAGAACCAGGTCTCCCAGCATGTAATGCTGTCCATTGACCATTTCATGCTGGCTCACCGTATTCGTCAAATCTTCATTAAAAGAATGGATCAGTGTCTGATAATATTTTTCCCTGCGCTGAAATTCTTCTTCAGCAGCCTGAATTTTTGATTCCAGTTCCCGCTTTTCTTCCTCCAGCTGCTTCAACTTTCCTTTTCCAAACATCATTGATCTCCCCATCTCCTATATACTCCTTTATTATATCGACAGAAAACGTGAAATTTTGTGACCTTTTGCACTCTTTTTTTAAAATATATAGGACTATGTAATTAACAAAAAAGAGGCACCCTGCATTTCATTGCAGGTGCCTCTTTTCTCTTTTTTTACCAGCGGGCCGTCAGCATCTTCCTTCTTGTATAGAATTCCACTCCATCTGTTCCGTTTGCGTGAAGGTCTCCGTAGAACGAATTTTTCCAGCCGGAGAATGGGAAGAAGGCCATTGGCGCCGGTACGCCGATGTTAACGCCGAGCATGCCGACCTCGATGTTTTCTCTGAAGTAGCGGACGCTGCTTCCGCTGTCAGTGAATAGGCATGCGCCATTTCCGAAGTCTGATTTGTTCGTAAGCTCGATCGCTTCTTCAAGGCTCTTTACACGCACAATTGATAGGACTGGAGCAAAGATTTCTTCTTTCCAGATCTTCATTGATGGATCCACATGATCAAAGATCGTCGGTCCGATGAAGTAGCCGTTTTCGTGGTATGCTTCATCTTTGCGGCCATCACGGACAAGGGTTGCTCCTTCTTTTTCGCCAATTTCAATATAGCCGCTTGTACGCTCCTTGTTTTCCTGGCGGATGACTGGCCCTAAGAAAACTTCTTCATCCAGGCCATTTCCGATTGTCAGCTGGCCCGCCTGCTCATTCAATTTCGCTACCAGCTCGTCGGCAATGGAATCCACGGCTACTACCACAGAGCAGGCCATGCACCTTTCACCTGCTGAACCGTAAGCAGCAGCAATAATTTCCTTAACCGCGCCATCAAGGTCTGCATCAGGCAACACGATGGAGTGGTTCTTAGCACCAGCAAGCGCCTGAACACGTTTGCCGTTTGCGGTTGCAGATTTATAGATATACTCGGCAACAGGCTGGGAGCCAACGAATGAAATCGCCGGTACATCCTTATGGTCGATTAAGCTGTTTACCACGTCATGCGCACCATGAACGATATTGAATACACCAGCCGGAAGGCCGGCTTCAGTGAACAGCTCTGCCAGGCGGTTAGCAAGGATTGGCGTTCTCTCAGATGGCTTTAACACAAATGTATTACCGCACGCAATCGCAAGCGGGAACATCCAGCACGGAACCATCATCGGGAAGTTGAAAGGCGTGATGCCGCCGATGACGCCAACCGGGTAGCGGTACATGCCCGATTCGATATTCGTCGCAATGTCCGGAAGCTGCTTGCCCATCATAAGAGATGGCGCGCCTGCAGCAAATTCCACACATTCAATTCCGCGCTGAACCTCACCGTATGCTTCTTTATAGTTTTTGCCGTTTTCCTGTGTAATCAATTTCGCAAGCTCATCCCAGTTATCTACTAATAATTGCTGATATTTAAATAGAATTCTCGCTCTCTTTGGCACCGGAGTTTTGCTCCAGGTTTTAAACGCTTCTTTCGCAGCCTGAACAGCTTTATCGACATCTTCACGTGTGGAAATCGGTGTGCGCGCAAGCTCCTCGCCCGTTGCAGGGTTTGGCACCACTTCGAATTTATCCGTGTTTGCATCTACCCATTCGCCGTTGATAAAGTTCTTTAATACCTTTGTTGTTGTCGCTGTCATAAGTAAAAACTCCTTTCAAAATTAGAAATCTATCAGTCACCCAGACTTTTAAAAAATCGAATATAAGATCACTGCCAGGAATAATACAGCCGTTGGCATCGCAACACTCAAGATGAAAATTGGCCAGTAGGCGCGTTTATGGGTTTCCCCGCATATCGCCCGGATCGTCGTTACGACATAGCCATTATGCGGAAGTGAATCCAGGCCGCCCGAAGCCAGTGCTGAAATCCTGTGCATCGCGCCAGGATCCAGGCCTTGGGCCATATACATAGGCGCCAGAATCGGAAGGGCAATCCCCAAACCGCCTGAAGCCGAACCTGTAATCCCGCAAATCAGCGTAACGGCTATCGCCAGTCCCATTAAGGGAGGTCCCGGAATATTGACCAGAGCATCAACGAATGTATCAAAGGCAGCAACCTGGGCGGCAACACTTCCAAAGCCCACAACCGCACACGTATTAGCCGCGGCGACTAAAGCATCTTGGGCACCCTTTGCCAAAGCCTCCCAAAATCCAACCAGGTATTTAATCATCAATACACATGCCAAAATGATTCCGCTCGTCAGGGAAATTAAAGCGGCAGCCGTTGACGAAGTAAAGTTGGCGGCTGTGTTCAAAATCGCAATAACAGAAGCCAGCGGCAATATCGCCATCAATACATGCGGGAAGTCCTTCCCTGAAGGAGCAGCATCAGGCCTTTGCATGGACAGCTCCGCTTCCAGAGCAGCCGCCGACTCATTTGCAGCACCGGCCGGCTGATTCGGCAAAGAAAATACCTCTCCATTTTGAACCGCTTTTTTCACCATTCGGCTTAGTAAAATACCGCCTGTTATCATTATGATTAATGCCATTAACACTCCAATGATTCCGCCCGCAGTCGGCTTCGTTCCGAAAAACTCAGTTGGAATCAGGTTTTGGATTTCCGGCGAGCCCGGTGCTGTCATCGTAAACGAAATCGAACCGAACACCAATGCGGCCGGGATAAAACGATGCGGCAGATTGGCCACTTTAAATAAGGAAACAGCAATTGGGTACACCGCGAAGCCTACGACAAACAAGCTGACGCCGCCATATGTCATAATTGCTGCTGCGGCCACGACAGCAAATACAGCTCTGGATGGGCCCAGTGTATCCTTAACCCAATTCGCAATACTGTCAGCCGCCTTGGTTACCTGCATAATTTTCCCGAAAACTGCCCCAAGCAGGAAGATTAGGAACCAGGAGTAAAAATAATTTGTAAAGCCTGTCATATAATGCTCTGTCAGGGCAGCCTCAAGATTAAGTCCTCCTGTAAGAGCAACCACAACTGCGCTGATGATGGCGGCAATAATTATATTTACGCCTTTCATTGTTAAATACATTAATAGAATCAGTGAAGCGATTAACCCCAGCATTCCAATCATCTGAATGTCCCCCTGTTACACTTTCTCTGTTTCAGAGGAAAACTGATATTCATAGCAAACATGGTATAACTCTTCCAGCTCGCTCTGAGTCGGCACTCTTGGATTGTTGCCAGGGCTGCCGCTGTCTATCGCATCTGTTGCCATTTTTTCTACAGCTGCCTTAAAAGCTTCTTCATCAATTCCCCATCCTCTTAAGTTAGGAATATTTAATTTCAAGCACAAATTCTTAACGGATTGAACAGCGATTTCAGCTGCTTCTTCTTTGGTAAGGCTTTCATTATCAGGCTGAAAAATTCGCCCGATATCTGCTAAGCGATCCACACATGCTTCCTGGCTGAATTCCAATACGGCCGGCAAAAGCATGGCATTCGAGATTCCATGCGGCACATGGAATAAAGCTCCAATGGGACGGCTCATTCCATGTACAAGGCATACGGATGCGTTTGAGAACGCCATTCCAGCTTGGAGAGAACCAAGGCTCATCGCCTCACGGGCATCGATATTTTGCCCCTCATTGTAAGCGGTTAAAATGTTTCCCACAATCAATTTCATTGCCGATATGGCCATCGTATCGGTCATCGGATGTGCTTTTTTGGACAGATACGCTTCAATGGCGTGGCTTAGTGCATCCACCCCTGTTGCGGATGTAACATTCTTCGGTGAAGATATCGTGAGTAAAGGATCCACAATCGCTGCACTTGGCATGAAGGCAGGCTGCTTGATCATCATTTTTACATCATTGGATGAGTTCGTGATGACTGTTACATCTGTTGCCTCAGAGCCTGTCCCAGCTGTCGTCGGAATGGCAATGTGAGGTACTGGTGCATTCTGGGCCAGTTTCTTTCCCCCCATATAATCGCCGATATAGCCGCCATTCGTAGCCAGAACGGCGATTGCTTTCGCCGTATCAATACAGCTGCCGCCCCCTACTGAGATGACGAGGTCACATTGTTCTTCTTGAAAAAGCGCCAATGCTTCTGCCACATACTCATCAGTTGGTTCAGATGCTACCCCAAGGTATACCTCGCTTTTTACTCCGGCTTCCTGAAGAAAGGTTCTGCATTCGCTTACATAACCAAGCTGATCCATTATTTTGTCACTGATTATTAATGCTTTTTTCCCTCTAAGCGCCGCTTCAGCCCCAACTTTTTCGGAAGATCCCCTTCCATAAAAGATTGCTTCCGGCACCCGGAAAACTGCTGGTTTCTCCATTGAACATTCCACCCCTTTTGTTCTATTACTTCTAAACTTGCAAGGAGCGTGCCAACTATGAAACACAGTAAAATCAGTGTTTTACTTCTGCAAAAGTGTAGTCACTACACTACAGATGTAGATTTTTTGTAGCGAAATCACTACACTTCATTCATGTTATTCCATGTTTTTTCAGCTTTTGGTAGAGGGTTGTCCGATGAATCCCAAGTAAATCAGCTGCCTTCGATTTATTCCCGCCCGCCTTTCTTAAGGCATCAAGAATCAATTCCGATTCTTTTTGGTTTCCCAGAAACTTGGCTTCTTCTATGGATCCGGCAGCTAATGAGGGTTCTTTCCCTTCCTTAGCAGAAGGTTCAGGCCTTTTCAGCACCTCCGGCAAATGATGATAGTCAATGACCTTCCCATCCGCCAGCGTTACCAGCTGCTCTACCGTATTGACCATCTCGCGAATATTCCCCCTCCATGGATGCTGTACAAATGCATTCACCGCTTCAGAGGTGAAGATTTTTCCTGGTACCTGATACCTCTCACAAATCTCTCTCAGATAATGGATCAGCAGGACGGGGATATCCTTTTTCCGTTCACGCAGCGGCGGGATGTGAAGCTGTATAATATTCAGCCGGTAGTATAGATCCTCCCGGAACTCCCCGGTTTCAATCATTTGCATAAGATCACGGTTTGTCGCTGCAATTACTCTGACATTGATCCGATACTTCTTCACACCGCCGACACGTTCGGCTTCTTTTTCCTGCAGAACCCGCAGCAGCTTGGTCTGCATGACAAGCGGCATCTCCCCGATTTCATCAAGAAAAATAGTACCGTTGTCTGCCAGTTCGAATTTTCCGGGCTTGCCGCCCTTTTTCGCGCCAGTGAATGCACCTTCTTCATAGCCAAACAATTCGGATTCGAATAAAGGCTCGGGAATCGCCCCGCAGTTCACACTGATGAACGGTCCGGTCGAAAAGGGGCTGAGGTGGTGGATGCTTTTCGCGAACATCTCTTTTCCCGTCCCGCTTTCACCCGTGATCAGAACAGTAGCCGCTGTCCTTGCCGCCTTCCGTGCCAGCCGCTTTACATTCGTAATCCCCTCACTTGTCCCTATGATCTGATCAATTGTAATCCGGCTATCACTTTCCTTTTTCTTTGTGAAAAGATCCGGCTTAGCATTTTGATTTTCCTGCAGCTTTTCATAGATTTTATATACTTCGGTTACTCCCTCAAAAATCAGCATTCCAATGGCCCCGGCAATCCTGCCTTCCTTCCAGAGCGGAATCCGGTGCACTACCATGTCATGCCCCTGGATGTTCTGAAGAACCCCGCGTTCGGCATTTCCGGTCTTTACCGTCTCATGAAGATGGGTGTTATCAATTACCTCTGTCACATGCCTGCCAATCGCATCCTCCCGTTTAATTCCGGTAAAACGGCTGTACGCTTCATTGAATTCCTGCAGGATGCCGTTTTCATCAACAACCGCTATCCCCTCATATGCACTTTCCAAAATTGCGCCCAGGGCACCATCTGCATTATGCTTCTGCCTCAGGTTATGCAGGTATTTGGAGAGCCCGTCAAGGATATCCCTGGCTGTCAGAATGCCTAGCAGTTTGCCATCTTTACCTATGACAGGAAGCTGATTATATGGCAGGGACAAAATATCAAGAATTGAATCATCTGGCCGGACAGCAGCCAAGTTCGATTTAGGAATACTGCCAATTAAGGCGTCCCCTGAATTGCCCTTGGCAAAGTAGTTAAGCAGCTTTCTTGATGTAATCATACCGATTAACCTATTCTTCTCATCCAGTACTGGCAGGCTTTCCAGATGAAGATCCACCATCATTTTTGCCGCTTCTGCCAGTGTTTGCCCCGGCTGAATACAAAAAGGGCTGGGTGTCATCCAGTTTTTCACTTGAAATAGTTCATCGTTATGTAAAGACATAGATTTAGGCATTTTGCCGCCTCCTCCAGTCGTAATTTTCTAAATTATAACACTATTTTATTGCAGTAAGTTGGATTGCCACTGTGAGAATGTAAAATGTGGGATTTATCAGTCATTCGGATATTTAGATAGGGATAAAATTTTGATTCTATCAGCCAAAATGAATATTTAACGTCATTCAGATACTTATCTCTCAACTAGAATCATAGGCGATCATACAATGGGGCAGAACTTAAGCAGAGTGAAAACGAAACAAAAAGTTGTCCAAGATGGCCTCCTTATTCTAATTATGAGGTACAGACAGATCCTACTACCTATGACTTCTATATCATTTTGAATATTTTAAATATTTTATATTTTTATACCCGAAATTTAATTGTATAATTTACCAGAATACTAGATTTAGGGAGGCGAAAGAGTTGAGGCAGTTAAAGAAATCTTTTGTTTTGCTAGCAACTTTATTTATGTTAACCGTTTCTTCTGCTGCATACGCAGAAAAACCAGGTCTTGAAGACTTCCCAGAACCTGAAGATAGGGAATCATGGGTTCTGCCCGAGGAGATGACTTGGGAAGATTACCGTCCCATTCCCGGAATCAATTGGAACAGCACCGATATTGAGCCGGAAAGGGTGCTGAGGGGAGCACTTGTCATTGTCGACTTTCCAGATCGGGAATTTATTTTAAGCCAGCCAGAGGGATCTGAAATAGCAGGGAACCCAATTGGTACAGGCAGCATTCCCCGTGATGAAATCGGCCAATTTTGGGTGGACTTTCTTAATAAGCCGCAGCCTCTGAATAACTATCGGACGATAAATGAATATTGGAGAGAAAATTCATATGGAAAATGGGCAGTGGAGCTGGATTCCTTTGGCACCTACCGTATGGATTTCAATGAATTTCAATATGGTTTAAATGAATTCGGACAGCAGGGAAATATGCCTGGTGAATACGCCGGAAAAAACTTAAGAGCAGAAGCCACTGCTAAAGCACAAGCTGACATCGAGGCTTCCGGCAAAGAGTACGACTTTACCTTTATCCTCCATGCCGGCTATGACGAATCAGGTGTCTGGCAGGAATTTGGAGAAATGATGTTCCAGACGGCAGAGGATGTATCAAAGGAATTCGGCCCTCCATTCGAAGGATTCCCTAATTCTGCTAATACACGCTATGTACCATGGACTTCCTGGCTTGCAGCAAAAAGCATCTGGTCCAGCGCAAGCCGCGGTGTCTCAATCCAAGGTGAAAATGATGGAATGGGCACGTTCGCTCATGAGTTTGGACATATTATGAATCTCGGAGATAATTACAATAACCCTTACGGAAAGCCTGTTTCCCGCTCCTACTCCGGACCATGGGAATTAATGAGCCGCGGGAGCTTCAATGGGCCTGCGGGGCCGCATACAAGATGGATGGTACTTCCTACCCTGGGTGGATCTGCACCATCACATCATATGCTCCGCAACAAAATCAAACAAGGGTTTTTATCTGAAGACCAGTACCTGAACATCAACCGCGAAGACTTGGCTGAATCTGGACCTGTGTTTGCTGATATCCTGGCACGGGCCGTTCCGGCAGGAGAAGAATTTGGCCGCAGCGGGCTTCACGGCATAAACATCAGCATGGAGGACTTAACGCCAAAAAACTCTCTGGAAGATGATTGGCGTGCAGATATGCAGCGCGGGGAAAAGTGGTACAACAACTATACGGTAGAAGTTGTGGATCGCGTAGGGTTCGACTCCTTTACTCCTGATTCCGGTGTCCTTCTTGCCAAAACAAAAAATACAGAAGCAGCGCCAAACATTTGGGTCATCGATTCTCATTCAGAAGATATTAACCAGGTCGATTTTAAGCGTCCAGATGGGACAGAAGCCATGTACTCAAAAGGGGATTACCGGCAGCTTTCCGATTCCCTTTTCAAAGCAGGTACAGCAGAGGGCGTTGTGAGCGAATATAAGGACGAGCACAACCGACTTCATTTCTATATTTTAAAAAAGAAACTGGATGACGAAGGTGCACTCTCTTACCGGGTCGCTGTCAGAAATATGGATGGTTCCGGTTCCTTCACTCGAGGCGTTACAGCCCAGAAAGGCAAGACCGAGTTTGCCGCTCCCGGCAAGGTCGCAGCCTATTACTTCAAGGTAACCAATACGGGTGAATCTGCGGATCTCTTCCGCCTTAATGCTAAAACAGAGGCTGGATGGGAGCTAATGCTTGAGAATAACGTGATTGAGGTACAAGCTGGGGAAACGGTGGAAGTTCCGGTCTACGTAAAAATTCCAAATACCAAGCCGGTACCGACAAACCTTACATTTACCACTGCATCTGAAACAGATTCGACCAAATCAGCAACTGCCATTCGAAGAATTGGGCCTGGTGCTGGAAAATAAAGATGAAGGGAGACCCAAATATTCTGGTGTCTCCCTTTTATTACGCGCTTACTGAACCCCTATCAGCACAGCCGCAACTAATGCTAGTGCACCAATCATCAGCCACCCTATGATAAGCTTCCAAATAAATTTTACCCATCGCTCATATGGGATACCCGCAACAGCTAAGTAACCCATCAGTGCTGCAGATGTTGGAATGATGGAATTTGTGATGCCGTCCCCATATTGAAAGGCAAGTACCGCTACTTGGCGCTCGATTCCCAGCAAGTCAGCAAGCGGAGCCATGATTGGCATGGTTGTAGCTGCCTGCCCGCTTCCCGAAGGAATAAAGAAGTTGATCACTACTTGAACAAAGAACATGCCAACAGCGTTTAATGTATTTGGGAGCGTGCTAATCACCGAAGCAAGCCCATTAATCATCGTATCAATGATCAGTCCGTTTTCCATCACAACCAGAATAGCCCTGGCAAATCCAACAATCAGTGCCCCAAATGCCACAAGCTTCATACCGTCAACAAAGGCGTCAAACATACGATTGATTCCAATGCCCCCAACGATGCCCGATGCAAAACCGATAATAATAAAGGATGCCGTCAGCTCCGTTAAATACCAGCTCCATTCAAAAACACCATACATATTGAAGGCGAGGCCGCCTGCAATAATCAGGAGTACGAGAGCATGACGAAGGTTGAATTCCTCAAATTGTCCAGCTGGCCGGTCCCTTTGCTTTTCTTTTTCCTTCATTTCAATATCATACATCACGCTTTTTTCAGGGTTATTTTTTACCTTTGCTGCATACCTCATGACATAAAAAATTGCCATTGAAAGAACGAAAATATAAACAGCAAATCGGAAGCCGATTCCGCTGAAAAGGGGAACTTCTGCAATGGACTGGGCGACCCCCACCGTAAATGGATTCATCATCCCTCCGATGAAACCGCTGGCTGCCCCGATGCTGATCATGGCTGTCCCGGTGATGGCATCATACCCCATCGCCCTTGCAATTGCGATTCCAATTGGCACAAAGATAATGCTTTCTTCCGCCATTCCCGTGGTAGCTCCTGCGATTGAAAAAATAATCATGGTAATAGGTATGAGCAGCTTTTCTCTCGTCTCCAGCTTCCTTACTGCCTTATGAATTCCGGCTTCAATCGTTCCGGTTTCACGGATAATCCCAAAAGCGCCCCCAACCAGGAAAATATAAAAGATGATGGTAGAGCCTTTAGACATGCCCTCCGGAATGGCTTTAAATAACTCAAAAAAACTAATGGGGTTTGATTCAACGACCTGATAGCTATCCTGAACCACTATTGTTCTTCCATCCTGTTCCACTCTTTCAAACTGTCCTGCTGGCAAAAGATAGGTGGCGATGGCTGCCAGAATAATGATGGCAAAGATGATGGCATACGTATGAGGAATTTTCCTTTTCTTTTCAGCCACAACCTCCTGATGGGGTGATTCTATTTTCATCCCGGTTCCTCCTTATCCTTTTTCAATAGAATCGTATTGAATGGTTAACTCTTTTAAAATTTCTTCATTAACCGTAATACCAAGTCCAGGCTTGCCACTCAAATGAACAAACGGAATCTCATACTTCAAATCACCAATGTCTTTACTGAATAATAATGGTCCTGTCAGTTCGGTACTGATAATATTCCTTCTCGAAATAGCTGCATGATAGCCTGCTGCTGAACCGATTGAGGACTCTACCATCGAACCAATCTGGCATTCGATTCCCGCATATTCAGCTGCTTTCGCCATATGGATAGCTGGATAAATACCGCCGCACTTCATGAGCTTTATATTAATTTTATCTGCGGCCTGATTTCGAATGATTTCAACAAGATCTTCACCGGAATGGATACTCTCATCCGCCATCAAAGGTGTGCTTGTTTTTTGTCTGATTTCTCCGAGACCATGAATATCGCCCATCTTAATCGGCTGTTCAATCCAGGAGACATTGAGGTGCTCAAGCAGTTTAATCGCCTGAAGTGATATAGAAACATTTCTCCAGCCCTGGTTGACATCCACTCTGATCGGAACTTCCATCCCAACCTGTTCCCGTACATAGGCGATTCGCTTGCAGTCTTCTAAATAATTTTTGCCTACTTTCAGTTTCAAAGACTGATAACCTTGTGCTATTGCCTCTTTAGCTTTATTTGCCATCACTGAAGGTTCTTCAATGCTGAGCACCTTGGGGTATGTAAGAGTTTCGTGATGCTTGCCTCCAAGCAAGTTATAAACGGGCTCCTGTTTGTATTTTCCCAGAAGGTCATAGCATGCGATATCAATGGCAGCTTTGGCAGAAGGATTAAAGCTTATAAGCTCATTCATCATTTGATGCAGACTCTCCATGTTAAGAGGAGAAAATCCGATGATAGCAGGCAAAAGCGTATGCTTCAGCAAAGAAGATGTGCTGTGAAAAGATTCTCCTGTTACATGTTCATCCGGAACCGCTTCCCCATAACCCAATAATCCATTATCCGTTTCAAGCCGAACAATAATGGATGGCATATAATCGTATGTTGCATATGAGATAATAAACGGTTCTTTTAAAGGTAAGTGGATCCCGAAGATTTCAGCTTTTACTATTTTCATAAAACCAGCCCTCACATTAAATTTTAGTTGTCGTTAAGGTGTCGCTAATTGGATATGCTTTATAATATACTGAAAATTCAGTAACAGTCAAGAAATACCTGGCTTTACCTTAGCCCTTTTAGCTTGCTGCCAGCTTGATATAATGAACGCGGCCGGCCCTGCTCATAGGGCTGTTCCTCCCCTGCCACCTGCAGTAATTGCTGATCCAAAAGCTTTTTTATCATTCTTTCAGCCGATCTTCTGCTGATGCTGAAATAATCGGCTAGCTGATGTGATGAAAATGGCCTAAATTCAATCACCTGCAGAAAATAAAGAAATCTTGAGAGGTTTTTGCTGCTCATTTTTAACTCGCTGCTTAATTTCTTCACCAAGGGATCTTCATTTTTCAAAGAATATCGCTCTTCGTTTTGAAATAGAGGACCAGTCAGCTTTTTTTCCTCATCCAATAAATAGACTGCTCCTTCACCAGGTTTCTTATCTGCAAAGTCCAATGCAGTGAGAGAGTGGGATTCTGCCTCTTTCACAGTGTATCCATACCCAATCCCAATTGAGGATTTCCTATTAATCGTTATCATTTCATAAAAAAAACCTGCAAGCTTTTGATTCAGTATCAGTGTTTGCAGTACTCCCCGATTGGAAAGAACGAGCTGAAGTCCTGAATCACTTGAGATGACCTTTGCTTGTATGGATTTTGCAAATTGTTTAATATTTTCATTTTCAGTGTTTTTAAAACAAACTGCCGCAACCTGCGAGTTTTTTGATTGGTTCAGCTCTGCAAGTGTAGTGGCCTTTTCAAGCCCCTCCTTTAATGTTGGAATCGATTGGACCATAAACATGGAGGGAATTCCTTTTTCCTGAAGCTGATCATAAACCGCATGAATGCTCGTTAAGGAAAATGCAGTTTTCTTCTGCTCATATAAATTAGCGTGAAATGTGACGAATTCTTCTATCGATAACTCTTTTTCTTCCAGAAAATCATATATCCAAGGATACTCTTTTACATAGATTACACTCTCTGCAATTCCGGCCTCACTTAAAACTCCTTCCAAGAATTCTCCTCTCGGCAAATCGATGGATACCTCGCTCAGCTTAAGAGAATGATGGTAATGGATAGACAACAATGATAACGCTACCATATTTTCATTAAAAGAAAGATAGCTGGACCCTATAGGGTACCGATTTAAAATTTTCTTGGCATAGCGATAAGGAATGATGCCTGAAAACATCAAAAAATTACACTCCTTAACCGCACACTCTATCAGAGCATCTAACTCCCTGGGAGAAGTGTATGTATAAGAAACTATTTTAAAAGTTGAGTAAAGCCTATAGTATTTGCTGATTTCATCAATAAATTGCTGGGAACCCACAATACCGATTGATAACAAATAAATCACCTGCTTTGCCTATATCGATATTTTGATATTATCACATATTTCAATTACCTTATAATCCTACTCAATCAAGTATTTCCTTTAAATGTTGGTATAAATTTTTCCCAATGCTGATTTTCATCAAAGAAAACACGTCTTAAAATATTCGAAAAATACCACTGCAGCAATGTCTATGGCAGTCCAAAATACTTTCTTTTAAAGAAAGACAGAGGGCATAAACCTTTCTCTCATCCGAAAATGTAGTGTTTGCAGGGGTTTCCTGGGTTCAATCAAACGTTTGATTGATTTTACTTTGCCAAAGCAAAAAGGCCCGGCAGTAAAATTCACTGCCAGGCCGCTAATGCAGGTTTTTTCTTTCTGAAAGAACCAACCTTAAACAATTAAGTATCTAAAAACGTCTTTCCCTTCAGCTGATTCAATGTCACAACAAAGTCGTGCAGCAGTTTGTAGGAATTCTCCATATCATCCAAGTCGACCACTTCAATTGGTGTATGGGTATAGCGGGACGGGATCGAGATCACACCCGTTGTGACGCCTTTATTTGTCATATGTATGGCTCCAGCATCAGTTCCGATTCCCATGAAGACTTCATGCTGATATGGAATATTCCCTTCTGCCGCCACTTTTTCGAGGTGCTGAGTGACAAGCGGGTGGGCAATCAGTGATTTATCAGCGATTTTGATGCAAGGGCCATTGCCAAGGATTCTCGTGCCTGTCATCAGGACATCAAATGTGTCGCTGGTTGGCGTTGTATCAAGTGCCAGCGCAAAGTCAGGATCTACGGCAGCAGATACAACGGAAGCCCCTCTCAATCCAACTTCCTCCTGAACAGTAAAAGCCCCGTAGATGTCGCCATGCTGTGCCCCATTTCCTCCGATATTTTGAAGTAAGCGGATCAATAAGGCACAGCCTGCCCGGTCGTCCAAAGCTTTGCCAATAACGCGGTTATTTCCTATTTTTTTGAACTCTGTGCCATAGCTGATGGGCTGTCCAACCTTTATTCCCATTTCCACGGCTTCTTCTGCTGTACTGGCTCCGATATCAATATAAAGATCACGGTGGCTGGATATGCGCTTTGGATCATCCCATTTCACATAGTGGGCTGAAATGGTTCCAATCACTCCATCCACAATGCCTTTTTCAGAACGGACCTTAACTGGCAATGATAAAAGAATACGGTCATCGAATCCGCCTAATTTCTCAAATCGAATTAACCCATTGTCTTCAATCTTTTTGACAATAAACCCAATTTCATCGGTGTGAGCTGCAATGACTAAAGAAGGAAAATCCGGGTTATTCCCTTTCTTTTTCACAATCAGGTTCCCTACTGAATCAACGTGATATTCATCCACATAATCCTTCACTTCATTTAAGATAAATCTTTGAACATCCTGTTCAAAACCGCTGGGACCAACAATATCACACAAGCCTTTCAATAATTCATACACAGTGAAACCCTCCCTTAAATATGAAAAGAGTCCCCCACAAACGCAGGGGCTCTGGCTGTTAATTCGTCAAGTAAACCTTCGTAAAATCATCATCTTCCATTGGGTGTGCAGTGAATCCCTGGACATAGGCTGCCATTGCGATTGGCGGTGTTGTATGTGCAAGCGTCACCCACGGGGCATCTTCATGAAAAATTTCCTGAGCCTGCTGGTAAAGCTTTGCCCGTTCGTCCTGGTCAAATGTTACACGGGCATCCTGCAGAAGCTTTGTAAATTCCTCATTTTCATAGAAAGCACGGTTGCTGGCAGGTTTCTCCGTATTTGTTGCACTCAGGTTCGGGAACAGGAAGTTATCCGGATCTGCCATAACGCCTGTCCAGCCATATAAGCCCATTGGATGTTCCCCGTTTCCAGACTTTTGAAGGTACGTTGCCCACTCATAAGTAACGATTTCGGCTTCGATGCCAACTTTCTTCAGATCTGACTGGATGGCTTCTGCCACCTTCATTGGCTGCGGCATATACGGCCTTGGGTTGCTCATTGCCCAAAGCTGGGTTTTGAATCCATCTGGATATCCTGCTTCTGCCAATAGTTTTTTCGCTTCTTCCACATTGAATTTGTAGTCTTCAATGCTGTCATTGTAGCCCCAAAGCACAGATGGGAATGGATTTTTCGCTACCTCTGCATAGCCATTATAGAAAGCATCCACAATGGCTTGTTTATCGATTGCCATATTTACTGCCTGACGTACTTTTACATCATCGAAAGGTGCCATTTGTGTATTCAGAACCATATAGCCGATGTTAAAGCTAGGGCGCTTGACAAGACTTAAGTTTGAATCAGCTTCAATAGTCGTGGCATCATCCGGATTTAATCCATCGATGATATCGACTTCACCAGCTTGAAGAGCAGTCAGGCGTGAAGAATTCTCCGGAATTACACGGAAAATCAGCTCATCCAGATAAGGACCTTCACCTGCATAATTTTCATTTTTCTTAAGGACGATTTTGTCATTGGTTTTCCAGCTATCAAATACGAACGGGCCTGTTCCCACTGGATTTTGATAGAACTTGTCACCATACTTTTCAATCGCCGCCGGACTTGCAATTCCAAACATAGGAATAGCCAAATAGCTGATAAATGGAGCTGTCTTTTCAGTTAATTTAAACTCTACTGTTGATTCATCAACTGCTTTTACATACTCGATCTTATGGTTCGGGTCTCCTTTAAAGCCCCCGTACAAGAAAGGGTAGTATGGAAAATCCCCTTTGTGGTAGGGGTTTTCAGGATCCATCCACCGATCGAAGTTGAACACGACAGCTTCCGCATTAAAATCGGTTCCATCCTGGAACTTGATGCCCTTTTTCAGTGTAATGGTCCATGTCAGTCCATCGTCAGAGACTTTGTGAGACTCCGCTAATCCCGGCTGGACTTCAAGATTTTCATCATATACAAACAGTGTTTCAAAAATATTGCTTGTTACACGGATGGATTCACCATCTGTTACATTGATGGGATCCAGCCCAATCGCATCAGCACCGCGGGCATAAATTAAGGAACCGCCCTCTTTTGGTTCACTGTTGCCTGATGCTTTTTCACTGCCTCCAGAACATGCTGAAAGCAGTAATGAAAGAATCAGTAAAATGCTTAAAACTAATGAAGACTTGCCTTTCATCGGTATTTTCCCCCTTGTGTTTTTTATGTAAGCGGAGCTGAAAGAGTACAGTCCGCTATTTCCCTTAGTAAATAGAAAAATTACTGATTAGATTTTATTTTTAGATTTTTCATATTTTTTAATAAAAATTAGTATATCTTAGATTAGCGAAATATTCTACTATATTTTTAGAGTCGAAATTTTTATTATTGGTATTTATCCTATTCAGCTTCTTCAACATATATATTGTAAACGTTTACATAACTTTTCGGTTTTTTATAATAATTTTATTTATCGTTTATTAGTTAAATAAAACTATCATTTGGAAACTAATAAATATATGGTTAGTGTCCTTGCAGCATAAGAAAAGACTGCCCCAGTCAGCCTGAGCCAGTCTTTTATCTATCATTTATGAAAGTTCACATTCTCTTTTGCCTCACCAAACATCACAGATGTCTGGCTGGGTTTCGTTTCAGCAATTACTTTTCCATTTCTTATGGAATACTTGATAGCCGCCTGACGCCTGATCGCTTCATACTCATTTTCCGCATCAAGAATGATCAGGTTGGCCGGTTTCCCCTCTTCAATTCCATATTTCTCTTCAATATTTAATGTTTTGGCACTGTTATTTGTAATCAAGTCAAATGAGTTAACAATTTGTTCGTAGCCCATCAGCTGTGACACATGAATGCCCATGTGGAGCACCTGCAGCATATTGCCGGTGCCAAGCGGATACCATGGATCGAAGATATCGTCATGGCCGAAGCTTACGTTAAGCCCTGCTTCGAGCAGTTCTTTTACTCTTGTAATCCCCCTGCGCTTCGGATACGTATCAAAGCGTCCCTGCAGATGGATGTTTACGAGCGGGTTGGCTACAAAGTTAATGTTTGATAGCTTTAACAATCTGAATAGCTTGTAAGTATAGGCATCATTATACGAGCCCATTGCCGTTGTATGGCTGGCTGTTACCCGGCTGCCCAATCCACGTTCATAGGCTTCCGCAGCCACAACTTCCACAAAGCGCGACTGTTCATCATCGATTTCATCGCAATGGATATCGACAAGGCGGTCATATTTTTCTGCAAGATCAAAGGCCGTTTTCATTGAAGCAACGCCGTACTCCCTTGTGAACTCGAAATGAGGAATGCCTCCTACCACATCAGCCCCCATTTTCAGCGCTTCCTCCATGAGCTCTGCGCCGCTTGGATAAGAATTGATTCCCTCCTGCGGGAAGGCTACAAGCTGCAGGTCCACATAGTCAGCCATTTCTTCTTTTACTTCCAAAAGTGCTTTTAATGCAGTCAGACTGGGATCTGTTACATCTACATGGGTGCGGACATGCTGGATTCCCTGTGCAATCTGCCATTTCAGTGCCGTTTTGGCCCTTGTTTTTACATCTTCATGTGTCAGGGTTTCTTTTCTTTGTGCCCATCTTTGAATGCCTTCAAATAATGTTCCGCTCTGGTTCCATTCTGGCTCTCCGGCTGTCAGGGTAGTATCCAGGTGAATATGGGGCTCGATGAAGGGTGCCGAAACCAGGGATCCTGCAGCATCAAGGATTTCCTGGCCTGATTCCGCTTCCCCTTGTGATAAGCTATGAATCTTTCCGTCTTGTATCGCTATATTCCATAAGCCTTCCCGGCCTCTTAGTTTTGCATTTTTAATAATCACTTCTTAATTCCCCTTCCCTGACTGAATTTTTGCCTTGCAAAGAAGCAGCCAATTTTGATACCAGGACAAATGTTACGGCTGATCCTAACAGCGAGTTGATTGGCGGGATTCCCGGCACAAAATTTGCCGCAGCCACGCCGGCTGCCCAGGCTAGGATGGCGATCCAGTTTACAGCCTTAAACTTCATATCTGCAAACTTCTTATACTCTCCACGATTCACGATAAAGTAATCTGCTAAGATGATAGCCCCGATGGATGGCAGCGTTGATCCCAGAATCGTCAGGAACCCGACAAAGTTGTTGTACAGCCACATGGCCGCAATTGTTCCAACAATCCCGTTGAAGATGACGACCTTTCCTTTTCGGATCTTTAAAATGCTGGCAAACCCTAAGCCTGATGCATATAAAGCGTTATCGTTCGTTGTCCAGATATTTAAGCCAAGAACCAGAATCGCCGGGAAAATCAGCTTTTGGATGAACATGACTTCTGAAATATCAGATTGCCCTGTTGCGATTGCACCAATTGCACCGAAGAGGAACATGATAGAGTTTCCGATGAAGAAGGCGATGACTGTCGATACTACTGCTGAACGTTTTGTATTTGAGAATCGCGCGAAGTCAGGAGTGAGCGTGCCCGCACTGATAAACGAGCCGACGCAAATCGTTAAAGCCGCTGCCAGACTAATGGCCTCTGTTGGCTGATATTGCATAAGTCCTTCCAGGCCGCCTGCTGTTTCTGTCGCTTTAAAAACGGAGAAGCTTCCTAGAATAGTGATTAAAGGGACTGCTACGAAGCTCAGAATTGCCAGTGCCTTCATGCCGAAGAAGGCTGTGCCTGTCATTAGCAGACCTGCTACTGCAATCAGGAGATACGCATCAATTCCTGTTACTTTTTGAACCGGCAGCGCAAACATCGCAACACCAACTCCAAACCAGCCAACCTGAGTTGCAGCCAGTAAAAAGGATGATAGGTAAGATCCTTTTTCACCGAAGGCATAGCGGGTGAGCAGGTGTGTTGATAAGCCAGTTTTTGCGGCGATATAAGCAAGGGCTCCTGTATAAGCACCTAAAATCAAGTTGCCTGCCAGAACGATTCCTATAAATTGAATGAAGGTTAATCCTGTTCCAAGTGTTCCGCCAGACCACATGCTGGCTGAGAAGAAGGTCAGACCGAGCATCACCACAAGCATTTTCCAAAAACCATTGCGATGCCCTTGAGGTACCGCTTCTAACGAAAAATCCAAATCTACTTTTTTCATACCAATTCCTCCAATCGAGTTTTGAAACTGGTACCGAAGGATCTTCACTAGAAAAGCGCAGAGCGCCTGCTCATCGGCCTCAAGCTTAAGACAAGCGCTGGCAGAAGGCGTTTTTTGCCTTCAGAAGCGATTGACTTAAGACCTCGAGCCGATGGCGCTCGGAGCTAGACAGTTATCGAAGTTAGAAGCAATACCTTCTTAATCATTCGGGAAAAGAAAAAGGCTTCTCGCCGTTTTCCGACAAGAAGCCTTTTTCCTGCATGAAGAACCCATGGGCAGGCTGCACCTCACCCATTGGTATCATACTTCCGCTGTCCTTGTCAGCCTCACGGGACTGATTTAAAGGTACCAGTATTTAATTGTCTATTATTATTTCAAAAATATAGGAACCTGTCAACTCTGTGTTTCAGGATTTATGCTCCAATCTGAAAAAGAGGGTTTTTTTATACACAATTTTTAATCTGCGCCTGCCATATCGGTCACTCCGCAAGAAATCAACTTCATACTATCAGCATAGTAAAAACCAATGGATCTTTCACGAAGAAAATGTGGAAGCATATTCGAGATCAAGTCTCCAAATGCCAGCGCTAATATTCTAGCTGCCAAGCCATTAACCCGTGCGTTTAAGGCTTTGTTCAAGAAGTACCAACTGACTTTTTGAATTTGTTACCATCATCTAGTTTCGACAATATTATCCCCTCTTTCCCAGGAAATGATTTATTTCTACACAATAAAAAACAGGATTTGACTGCTTGATAAAAGAGCTGCCATCCATGAGGAAGCAGCTCCGATTATTTATATCGTTTGTTCAATAGCAATTGACGGACGTCTTTTCCCATAACCAGTAACCTGTTCAAAGGCCCGCCCAATTCTTAACACTTCAAAATCAGCTCTGTGCCGCCCCACGATTTGCAGACCGATTGGAAGTCCATCTGCTGTAAATCCGCTCGGGATTGAGACAGCTGGGTTTCCCGCAGCAGAAATATAATAGCAGGATCGCATCCAATCAATGTAGTTTTCCATTCTGACTCCGTTGATTTCTTTTGGGTATTCAATATTTACATCAAATGCCGTCACCTGGCTGACTGGCAGGATAAGTGCATCATACTGATTAAAGAATTCAGCCATACGGTTATATAGAAGCGCACGGAGCCTCTCTGCTTTCCCTACATCCGGGCCGCTTAGGCTTCTGCCCTTTTCAATGTTCCAGATGACACTCGGTTTAATCATTTCACGGAATCGCTCAAAGATTTCAGAATAAGATAGCTCGAACTCCCATGCTCGAAGCACTTGGAAAACTTCGTCTGCTTCCGTTAAATCCGGGCATGCTTCTTCCACTATGCACCCAAGATCCTCAAAGACTTTTACCTGTTCTTCAAGGTTGCTTCTCACCTCCGGCTCGACTGGAAGAAGACCTCCAAAGTCAGCAGAATACGCTATGCGCAAACCCTTAATATCAAGCTGAACCGGCTCCAGGAACTTGGATCCTGGCTCTTCAATGGAAAGCGGGGACTGTCCATCAGGTCCGGCAATCACGGACAGCATAAAAAAGGCGTCATCTACATTCCGTGTTATTGGCCCCTGCACAGCCAGAGGCGAATAGAGCGCGGTTCTTGAAAGTGGGATGCGCCCAGGGGAAGTTCTCAGCCCAACCACATTGTTAAAGCTGGCAGGGTTCCGCAGCGATCCGCCCATATCGCTTCCATCTGCAAAAGGGATCATTCCGCTTGCCACTGCAGCAGCTGCTCCCCCGCTGCTTCCGCCCGCTGATTTGCTTAGATCATATGGGTTTTTGGTAGCGCCAAACAGCTTATTGAAGGTATGAGACCCTGCAGCAAATTCAGGAACGTTTGTTTTTCCAATCACTATCGCTCCTGCCTTCCGCAATCTTTCAACAATCAGATCATCCACACTTGGATAATTGTCCCGGTAGATTAGGGATCCGCTTGTTGCCGGAAAGCCAACAGCATTGTGAGTATCCTTAATCGCGATGGGCAGTCCGTGGAAAGGGCCGGCCGGCTTTCCTGCATCCAGCATTTCATCCGCCTTGACTGCTTCCTTTAACGACAGTTCCTCATTAAGAGATACGATCGCATTCACCTTTGGATTTACACGCTGAATTTGTGCCAGGTGAGCTTCCATTACCTCCCGTACAGATAATTCCCGATTCTGTATAGCCTTGGCAAGATTGCGTGCAGAATCAAAACAAATATCTTTTCCCATTTCATACAGCTCCCCACTTTTATATTTTGACTCAAAAAAATCCCCTTCCATTTTTTATCTAAGCTGAAGGGGAAAAAAGTCTGCTAAAGATGTTATGAAGACTTAATCGGATGCGCCGCCTTTTGATTTTTCAATAAATAGAACGACCGCAATGGTAATGGCTACACAAAGAACGATTTTGATCAAACTAAAAATCGGCGCAAACAGCACAGCCATGCCGATCACAAAAGCAACCAATCCATACAAAGGCTTTTTAAGGGCAAACTGTCCCAAAACTCCTCCGTAAATGGCAGGAAGAATAAACTGAAGGGCATTTTGCACGGACTGCGGGATAATAGTCAGGATATATGAACCACTTAACACGACCGCGATGATAATGACAATGTTTGTTAAGGAAGCGACAGCAATGCCCAGAGTGCCTGCAACCTCTGCTTTTTTTGTACCGGGCTCAGCTCCAATCGACTCTTGGGCTGCAGCTGAACATGGAAGGCACATATTGGCAATATTCCCGGTCAAAAACGCAATATAGGTTCCGGATTTTCCCAGGACCGGATAATACGTAATAGGCTCAAGAAACCACATGATCCCTATAAAGGCTGCATATCCGATCAATCCTCCTGCAATGGCTCCCCAGCCTGGATGGTAGCCCAGTATGAATGAAAAATAGATTGGTGGCACAAACGACATCACAATCAGCATCCAAAGAGTGGTTTGCCCCCAAAAATCGGACTTCGCATGGAATCCCTGCATGCTCATGGTTGTTTGTTTTATCTCAATATTTGCTTCCGTCACTCCAGCTTTCGTCGGTACAGTCATGGTACATCCCCTTTCTTAAATAAGTGTTGTCAGATAGCTGATAGTCAAAGCGATGACAAGCGAAATCCCAAGTGCCCATTCCTGGAGCCACCGGATTTCCCGCTTTTTTGCAAATGTAAGAATAAGCATCATTGATACGCCGGCAGCAATGGCAGCAACCGTCTCACTATATCCCTTCACCATTTGCTGGCTGGCAAGATAAGCAAATGCCCCGAGCATCGCCGCTGTCGACACGATTGTCATCATTTTGGCATTCTTGCTGACAATTTTCTTTTCCACTTTCCCCAGTGATTTTGTAGCAAGAGCCGTAAAAATCAGCCAGCCTGTTCCGCCAAGGCACATGGTCCAAACAACCGTTGTAAATGCCGCCAAACCAAAATCAGGTGAATTCAATTCTACTCCATATGCATTTGCCCCAATTCCTGCTGCGGTCAATTCAGTTGCAGCGGAGCCTATGATTCCTATCCTCATCAATGTGAACGGACCGCCCAGGACGGCAATAAGAGATATAATGACCACTGCAATCCCGAATGAAGGTCCTAAACTGCTGATAAAACCGGTTCTCAATGCCCTTTTTGTCTCTTCCTTCGTCATTCCTATATTAGGAGCTGTCCGGGAAGCAATCCGGATGAAAATCAGAGCCTGAAAAATGACAATGGCGACTACGATGCTGGCAAAAATCCATACAGGGGCACTATTGGCAAACCTTAAAACCTCTTCCATACAAATGACCTCCCATTTTTTTAATTGGACTGAACTTCAGCAGTCTTTTTTTCAACAGCAGATTTATCAGAAAGATAATCAAACACAGCGGATATAAACACCTTGCCAATATCAAGCATAGAACGCTCATCCACATCAAAACGCGGATGATGGTGCGGGAATTCCTCTATCTTTTCCGAATTCCCTCCAACAAAGAAGAAGGTGCCGGGAACCTTTTGCAGATAATAAGCAAAATCCTCCATCCCCATTTGGGCAGGCATGTGAATGACATTTTCTTCACCTACAAGCTTTCCTGCCAGCCTTTCAATCCTTTTTGTTTCACCTGGATGATTTTTTACAGCCGGATAGCCTCTGACATATTCATACTTGGCGGTTGCCCCTATAGCCTTACAGGTCGAATGGGCAATTTCCCCTATCAAACTTTCAATCATGCTGCGGACATCTTCATCAAACGTCCGGACTGTTCCGGTAATCCTGGCTTTGTCTGGAATAACATTAAATCCGGTACCGCTATTAAAAGCGGCTACAGACACGACTGCCGTTTTCACAGGATCCACTTTCCTTGCCACAACCTGCTGCAGATTTGAAATTAGCTGGCTACCTGCTGCAATTGGATCAACAGTCAAATGAGGCGTTGCAGCATGTCCGCCTTTCCCAAATATATTAATCTCAAAGGTATCTCCCGCTGCCATGGCATCGCCTTCCCTCACGCCGACTGTGCCTGTCGGATTTGTAGACCAGACATGAGCCCCATAGATTACATCTGCCCCATCAAGACAACCGTCTTCAATCATCGACTTGGCCCCGCCGGGAATCACTTCTTCAGCAAATTGGTGAATAAACAGGACATTTCCTTCCAGCTGATCTTTCACTTCGGATAATATTTTGGCGACACCCAGGAGAGCGGCGGTATGGATATCATGTCCGCAAGCATGCATAACCCCTGGAATACGGGATTTATACTCCACTTCATTTTCTTCCTGAATCGGGAGGGCATCAAAATCAGCACGCAATGCAACCGTCTTGCCAGGCTTTTCGCCTTTCAATAATCCAGTTACCCCTCTGCCGCCAACATTTCTTCTTACTTCCAATCCCAGATTCTCAAGGAAGCTCGCTACTTTCTCAGGAGTATTTACTTCCTGATGGGAAAGCTCCGGATACATATGAAGATCTCTTCTAAAACTCACCATCTCCGGATAAATTTCCTGCAATCTTTCAAAAAGCTTTTCTGACATTTTCTTCATCTCCTTTAAAAATATTTAAATATTATAAATAATCTGCAAAAACATAAATTTAAAAAAGAGAAAAGCAGTTATTCTAGTTCTTCTGCTTTTCCGTTTTTTTGCATGCCAGCTTTCTAACGACATTCAGCAATAAATCACAGCCTGCCTTAATATCTTTTTCACTTGTATACTCCTCAGGACAATGGCTTTTTCCTCCCTTGCTTGGGATAAAAATCATACCTATATCCGTCAGTCCGCTTAACATCGCTGTATCATGTACAGCACCGCTATTTAACTTAAGATAATCAAATCCTTGCTCTATTGCGGTTTCTTCAATCTGGCCAATAATGCGGGATGAAAGCTTCACAGTATCGGATTTGCCAACCAGCTCGATTGTGCTCTTTAACGAGTGCTCTTCCGACACCTCTTTTACCTTCTGAGCAAGCTTGCTGGAAACAATCTCAACGCCCTTAGCTTCAACATCTCTGATGTCTACATAGAATTCGGCTTTATGAGGAATGACGTTTGGTATATTCGGGATGCACTCTATCTTCCCGACTGTAGCCACTGTTGTTGGCAATGCATCGTATTTGGCTGTTTTTCGAATATGGGAGATGATTTCAGCTGCACCCGCCATTGGATCTGATCTTAAATCCATCGGGGTGGTTCCTGCATGATTCGAATCTCCTTCAATTGTCACTTTGTACGTCCTCATACCGGCAATGGCCTGGACAATTCCAATTGGCTTCTGATGAATTTCGAGTATCTGCCCCTGTTCGATATGCAGTTCAATCATGGCATCGACTTCCCCTTTTTGGAGAATATCTTTTTCCATTTGATCAATTTCCAGCCCAAAATCTTTTACTGCTTCGCAGACAGATTTTCCCTCCGGATTTTGAATCTTCTTTAATTCTTCCAGCCCATATTTCCCTGCACATACTTTGCTGCCAAGCATGGTTATGCCAAAATTGGAGCCTTCTTCTTCCGCGAAGCTCACCAATTCTATTGGCTGCTGCAATTCTGCTTTCTCTTCTTTTAATACTCTTATAATTTCCAGTGCAGCCAAAACACCGGTTAGCCCGTCATATTTCCCCCCATTTTTCACAGTATCATGATGCGAACCAATCATAATGGACGGTTTATTCAGTTCTTTTCCGTATGTAGCCCGAATATTGCCAATGGCATCAACCTTAACATCGAGCCCAAGCTCCTCCATGCGGGCAAAAAGATATTCTCTGGCTTTTTGATCCTCCTCGCTGTAGGAGAATCTCGTACATCCATTGCCTGGCGTACTGGTAAAGCCTATTATGTTATCAAAGTCTTTCATTAATCTGCCAAGATTAATCTCCAACGCTTTATCCCCTTTCTATTAAAATGACTTTTCTCCCTAGCATGATCATGATGTCGATGATATAATTTTTAGAAAATTAAAAATGGTTATTTGAATTTATACTGCAAGAAGCGTGCCAACTTTATTCCATTGATTTTCACTGATTTTCACTGTATTTATAGGTTTGTCCTTTTATTCATGATGAAGAATGTCATCAAAATCTGATGAATTTCGTCATCAACCGAAAATAAGCGGGGGTTTTTATGGAGAACAAGCAGCTGGAAACATATAAACAAGCCTTTGAAGATTTAAATTTTATTCTGGACATTACCCATAGCGCTATCACTATCACAAACGGCGAAGGGATATTTACTAGACTCAGCAAATCCTGCGAGAGAATTTTTGGCGTGCCGGAATCTGAACTCATTGGAAAAAATGCCTTTTTACTTGAAGAGCAAGGTTTTTTCAGCACATCGGTTACCTGTGAAGTGATCCGCAAGCAAAGAAGGGTCACCATCATACAGAAAACAGCTGCCAATAAAACGGTGCTGGTTACCGGCACCCCCTTCTTTAATAAGGACAAAATAATCGAAAAGATTATCAATATTTCAAAGGACATCACAGAAACCAATAAGCTGGCATCGGACCTAAAAAGACTCCAGGCAGAACATGAATGGCTAAAACAGGAATTAATGAAGCGTACCAGGATGGAGCACGGCAAGGTTGCCTCTGAAAGCCCGCTTATGAAAGATATCATTGAGCTGGTTCATCATATAACCAATATGGACGCAACAGTTTTGTTATTGGGAGAAACCGGTGTCGGAAAAGGATATATGGCTGATATGATACATTCCGCCAGCAATCGCAAGGACAGGCCTTTTATCTCCATCAATTGCGGAGCCATACCTGAAAACCTGCTGGAGTCGGAGCTATTCGGCTATGAAAAAGGGGCATTCACAGGTGCATTAAAGGAAGGAAAAAAAGGGCTGTTTGAAACAGCCGGCAGCGGCACTATTTTTCTGGATGAAATTGGTGACATGCCAGTAAATTTGCAAGTGAAGCTTCTGCACGTTCTCGATGACCGTACCGTAAGAAGAATCGGCGGATCAGCACCATTTAAAGTAGACTGCAGAATCATCGCAGCCACCAATAAGGATATTAAAGAGCTTGTGAGGGCCGGCCAATTCCGCGAGGACCTCTTTTACAGGCTGAACGTTGTGCCTATTACAATCCCCGCGCTAAGGGAACGTAAGGAGGACCTGCTTTTCCTTGCCAACATGTTCCTTGAAAACATGAATGATAAATATAAAATGAAAAAGACATTTTCCGAAGAAGCCATCAGGGCTCTATATGATTACAACTACCCGGGGAATATAAGAGAACTGCAAAATATGATTGAAAGACTAGTCATCAACACACTCGGGGATATGATTGAAGCCGAAAAAATCCGCGAAATGACCGGATCCTCACACCAAAACATCCAGAGCGAAAAAATCATTCCACTGAAAGAAGCCGTGGAGCAATTAGAAAGAAACATGCTATTATCCGCTTTCCAAAAATACAAAACCACCAGAAGAGTGGCCAACGCCTTGAAAATTGACCAATCGACAGTTGTAAAAAAGGCTAAGAAGCTGGGGGTGCATGTATGATTGAGTCCCGAGCACCCTTTGTCTTTGAATGCACATAAAAGGGCCGATTCAATAGGAACCGGCCCTTTGTGACATATCCTCATTTCTGGGCTGCAAATCAAATGTTTTATGGAAAACTGCTCACTCTTTAATCCAAGTCCAAGCTTCCTCAAGCTGATGGCCTTCAAAGTATTCGACCTTAATCCCAGGCAGGTAGTCAGTGAGCTTTGATACAGTGCCAATCCAGCCTTTGTCACTGACAACAGCGAATTTATTAAATTGTTTCCATCTTTTTATATCAAATTCCATTCCTTCTGTTGCACCTTGGAAAGTTGTTCCGTCCACATCGGTCATGATGGCTAGAATATTAAATTTCTGGTCGTCTTTAAAGTTTTCTTTCACGTACTGATCCAGTTTTTCAGCATCTTCCTTGGTTGCATTGCCATTGAAAGCAAGGGCGATGGTAGAAGGAGAGCGGGATTCTATGAATTGAAGCATTCAACATACCTCCAGTCAGTCATTTTCTTACTATTTTCCCTTGAATTGTTTCTGTGAAACAATAAAAAAAGAACCAGCAAGGTTTTTTCCCTTGCTGATTCTATTTATTTCTTGCTATAAAACCGATCCCGAACCCTTTTCAGGCGAGCATGATAGTTTAGGATATCAAGTCTCGCTTTCTCTGCTTCAGGTGCAATCGGCCTCAGCTTTTCTATTTCCCAATACTCTATAATGACATCCAGGACCTGATCAAAATATTCAAGCGGACCATAATTGGCCTCTTTTGCGATGATAGCCATCCGATCTTCAAAGTCCGGCATAACAGCACCCGGCATTTTAAAGTTCATGATGACGTTCCCGAGGTAATAGCAATAATTAGGTTCTAATTGCAGGTGATATTTAATAACGTCCCTGTAAAAAGCATAGTGCAGGGTCTCATCTTTAGCCAATCGCCTCAGCAAGCTGGACAAATCTTTATCATGAGGCCCCGCTACTTTCGCTACATTATAGTAAAACACCATGGTGGCCAGCTCTTGCATAGAAGTATAAACCATCGTTTCAAAAGGCGTATGGAAATCAGGATTCCAGCCATTTTCCACTGTTTGCTTATGGAGCTGGTGAAGCCTTCCCGGATGGACATTACGCGTGATTAATAGATAGGTTTCAAGCAGATTGGAGTGCTGGTCCTCTTCCGCTGTCCAGGTATGCACAAATTCCTTAATGACACTCAATGAACCTTTAAATGTCTGGTCCAAATAAGAGGTGAACCATGGGAGATTCACTTCTGTTAATAGCGCTGTCTCCACAGCCGTAATGACGGGCTCCGGAAGAGTCACCTGACTTTCATCCCAGGGAACACGGCGGAAATCCTGCGCTTTATCCCATGGGAGAAATTCGTGATAACCCCAGT
This sequence comes from Cytobacillus oceanisediminis, assembly GCF_022811925.1. Taxonomy (NCBI): domain Bacteria; kingdom Bacillati; phylum Bacillota; class Bacilli; order Caryophanales; family Bacillaceae; genus Cytobacillus; species Cytobacillus oceanisediminis. The sequence goes on from NZ_CP065511.1 coordinate 5,278,753, forward strand.
CTATTTTTTCAGCACGTTTTTTGTGCTCTTCATACAATTCCCTTACCTTAGGCTCCAGTCGAAAATCGAGATGATTTGTTAACAAGTTTAGACCTCCATTACAAATGTTTTACCATCCTAGTATTTATAACTAACTATTATGACCTAGTAATAAGTTAACTATATCACATAAGCCCTTTAACTAACTAATTAAAAGTCGAATTTTCAGGATAATTAGGACTTTTAACATTACTCCCACCCGGGCAATCGACTGCTGAGTTCGACGCAGACTATGGCTCACGGTATTTACAGTTTCCCAAAACATAAAAAAAGATCGCCATGCATTCAGCAAAACAGCTTAGTGCATGGTGATCTTATATGTTTTCTAGAAGAAGTATGCAGATTGATAAAATATACCTTTCCTTATAAGGAAGCTCTTCACACTATTAACCAATATATGTATATTGATAAAGTCGTCTTATTCACCAAGCCTTAAAAAGTTTAAGGATAGAAAAAATAAAGAAAAGCAGAAATTCAGCTTTCCTTCACTTTTATCTAATCTATACGATTCACCTATATTTCCCAAACCCAAGTGTGGATTGTCTTGTTACAAGACGTATATCCAGCGAGGTTTCATCAAGGAGCGATTTATCGTTCTCTAATCCCTCAATTTTACGAATAAGTTTGTTAGTGGATACGACCCCGATGTCATAAATTGGCTGTTCAACTGTACTAATTTCCGGTTCTACCATTTCGGTTAGCTTGATTCCGTCAAAGCCGATTATAGCGACTTCCTTTGGAACCTGGTAGCCCATCAGCTTAAGAGCTTTGAGACAGCCGATCGCCATTAAATCATTGCCCAAGAATATCCCATCGACATCCTTATGCTGGTTCATAAGGATTTGAGTTAGCATCTTGCCGCTTTCTAATGTAAAGTCTCCCTCGTAAACGATAACCGCATCCTCTGGAGATGCTATTCCATCCCTCACGGCCCTATCAGTGACAGTCTCCACATATCCTCGTTTCCGTTCAGACGATGGAGGGAACGACTTTGGCCCGCTGATATGGGCAATCTTCTTGCAGCCTACCTCAATCAAGTGATCAACAGCCAGCTTGGCACCTTTATAGTTATCTAATCCTATCGAGTCAAAGGTGTTATTTTCAGCTGCCCGGTCAATTCTTACAAACGGTATTTTTGATTTTTCAATAACCTTTACGACTCTTTCGCTCATTTCAAACGATGCCAGGATAAAACCATCGACATATCGGTTTTGAAGCTGCGTCCAAAAATGATCATCTTCCATATCCCCGGCTTGGGTATTTACTAAGATGATGCTATACCCTTTTGATTTCGCCACTTCTTCAATTGCCACGACAAGCTCCGGAAAAAACGGGTTTGTAATATCAGGGATAATCAGGGCAATCGTACGAGTTTTCTTTTTCGCTAATCCTCTCGCGATTTCATTTGGATGATAATTTAGGCGCTCCATCACTTCACGAATCTTTAGCTCCGATTTTTGACTGATATATCCATTATTGTTTAAATACCTGGACACTGTCGCTACGGATACGCCTGCCTCCTTTGCAACATCTCGAATGGTTATTTGTTTCTCTCTCACGAAAATTCTCCTTTGAAAGGATTTTTCTGTTTTTAAACTATTTGTTCGTTTCTTTTACATGGAAACGCTGGACTTTTGTTTCCCCTTTTTCAAGCAGGCCTAAGCCAATCATTCCATATTCATATTCCAAACCATCGAAATCCAGGACTGGCTCGCCATTGATTTCTACTTGAACAGCAGTTCCCTTGCTGACAGCTTTAAAATTATATATAGCTTCATGATTCCATCCATATGAAACTGTCTTTAAACGCTTAAAACCAAAGTTATTCTCTATTAATGAAACCTGATTGTTACCATCAAATCCTGCCCAATAATAACGTTCTGTTCCAATTGCTCTAAAAATTACCCCATGGCTTTTACCGGAAACAGGCTGAAAGCTTATTTCCAGTTCAAGGTCACGGCCGTAATAGTTCCCTGTAAAGGAAGAAGCATCTTCCTCACCTGCAGCAGCCTTCATAAAACCATTTTCCAGTGTCCATTCACCACGGTGGTGAGCAAAAGGTGTTACACATTTAAATTCCACGGCTTGTTTGGCAAAATCGATGGAGTAATCCGCATTCCCAAAGATTCGAAACTCGCCGATGTAAAACTTTCCAAATGAACGGTTATCTGCAGGGGAAGGACTCTCGACAATAAAGCCAACCTCGTCAATCAATGCACCATCAGTTTCTGGTATCACAAATTCAATATCAAGCCATTCCTGATGGCTTAATGTGATACGGTTCAGCTTCAAGTCTTCCTTTGTCAAACTATTGCGGACATAAGGAGTCAAATAAACATCTGCCCCTCCTTGCCATTTATCCATAAACACCTTTGCAGAAACCTTTTGTCCGCTGTATGCAGTAGGTGCAAAAGTCGGCTTATATTTTTCATCGTTGAACTCTTTACGGCGATAAAATGGCTTGTAAAATACTTTACTTGAATCACCTTCTATAAATCTGTCAAAAAGAACGGACAATGAACCTCGGGCTACCTCAATCCCCACATCACTACATGGACGCAATAGCGTCTTAAAGCCATTATTAGTCTTAAAACCGTGAGTTGATCCCGGCAAAGTAAAATCCAAGTAAACTTCACCGTTTCGGACGCTTTCCACTAATCTCTGTGGAGCTTCCTGCCCATTTACTTGATAGCCAAGAACGGCAAGCTCCTTGCAGAAGGTTGGGATATCCAGCACATTCAAGTAGCCAGACACGCTCGATGTTGCGATCATATCGTTGATCGGCTTCCTATAATGTCCTGGAATTCCATCAAGCCCGGCGAAAACTCCTGCAATGGTTCCGACATTTCCTGCATTACAATCCGTATCCCAGCTGCACATGGTAGCAATTTCAACTGTTCGAGCCAAATCTCCCTTTCCATACATGAGGGCCAGGGCACATACCCCGGCATTCGGGATGATATGGCATACTCCAGTGTACTTATCATAACCCCACTCTTTTTCTAAATACTGACGGCACTTTCGGAAATCCTCTTCCTCAGGGTGCTTCTGATAAAAATCAATCACAGCTTTCACGACAGCATAATACGTAGAATCTTTTGGAATTACGGACAATCCTGCTTCGATAATATCATCAATACTTTTAGCTGAAAAGGCTTTCGAAATACACGCTGCCATAAAACGCGCCCCATATAGCCCATTTTTATCATGAGACACACTGGCCGCTATCTCTGCATAATCTGCTGCCTTTTGAATATTATTTGGGAACAGCAATCCCCATGTATCGATAAAAATCTGCCCGCCAATCTGCTCAGCCATAATGACGCCATTGACTTCAGCCGAACCAGACTGTGGTGCAGGGATGCCTTTTTTCAAATTCAAATACGCCGTATGTTCTGTGCTGATCTGATCTCCACCCCACCAAAACATGCCGATTCCTTCACGCGAATAGTTTAACCACGCTCTCGCAACATCCTGGGGTGTCAGTTCCCGCCCGCGTGCGTCATCAATTAATGCCCGGATAAAATAAACCGGACCATTTGCATCATCATCTGCAGAAAAGGTTTTATAATCCTTCACATACCCCCTGATATCACCATGAATTTCTAGGATTTTTTCATATGACCATTCATTTGGCTCCAGTGGTGCACCGAGCCGGATTCCAACATTCATTCCTAAGAAACCGGCATACACCCTTTCTAAATAGTTTTCAGGCAACAATTTACTCAACTCCTGGTCCCCAAAGTTCTTTTAAAGAATGTTTTTTCTTTTTTCATTAAGCTGCAGATCTTGTTCAATAATCAGCCTGGCAGTCGATGAAAATTGGTCAGCTGTCTGGATTAAATTCATTTTGTTCGTTTCCTGTAAAAGCTCAACGTCCTCAGAACGAATAACACTGTCACCGTACATTGCACCTAAAATGACACCGGCCATTACCCCGATGGAATCTGTATCACGGCCAGAGTTAATGCCATCTATAATGGAGCCGTAATAATCACCATCGTTTAACACCATAAACGCCAGCGCCATTGGCAGCTCTTCAATGGAGAAAAGCCTGCTTGGTGTATAGTGATTTGAAGGAACACCAACCTTCTCAATTTTACGGTGAACATCGTCTTTCATTGGCGAATATTTTTCAATCACATTTTGGAATGTGGCAATAACTGTATCCATATCTGCCTTTTCAGAACGTAATTTCGTAGCAGCTTCTGTTAAATCACGAATCGCATTCTTTGTTCCATCCTTAGCAAAATAGAGGGCTGTCTCAACAATTTCATCAACTGTCACATTTTCTTCAAACGCCTTTGCCACACAAGCTGCCAGCACCCCGGCCGCTTCCAGGCCGTAGCTGCTTTGATGTCCCATTGCAAACAAAATCGCTTCATCATATGCAGCCTTCGGATTTCCGGCATTGACAATTCCAACAGGTGCAATATACATCGCAGCCCCACAGTTGATCATATTGCCAATTCCGCCTTCACGCGGCTCACAATTGGCTAATACATGGCGCATGAAAATATATTTTTCCGGGTAAAAAAGTCGGTCGATAATTTGTGCTTCTCTGCCAAACTCAGGGATATACGTTTTTCTGAAAGCCATTTCCTTCACAAATTCGTTCCCCATGTCATATGCATCTAAATGTCTTTTTTCTTTGTTATACACGTTGATGAGAGCAACAGTCATAAGAGTATCGTCAGTAACTGTACCGTTGCCCCTTTTCCTGCCTAAATTCATATCAGCAGGATAATCTTCCTTGTACCATTTGGTACGGAGTGTCTCAACCCTCTTATACATTTTTTTAATCTCTTCATAACTTAATTTTTCAACAGGTGCTCCCATTGCATCCCCTAGTGCCGTGGATATAACAACACCTCTAACTCGTTCTTTAAAAGTAACCATATGAAGAACTCCCTTTTTTCTACACAATTCGCTTTTGTGTATTTTTTAATCTATTCCACATAGAGCGTAAAAATCAGTCTTTGACTCCACCCTCAAAAGCACCCTTCGCATAGTACTTTAGAATCAACGGATAAATCAGCAGTAAAGGTACAACCGAGATGATTATCGTTCCTGCTTGCAGGGAGGCAAAATCAAGGGTTGCTATTTGATCATAGGATAGGAAGTTTTGCGCTCCTAGCAGAGATGTATTATCACGTTCTACTACAAATTGCCGAAGAACAAGCTGCAGCGGCCATTTGCCAGTGTCCGTTAAGTAGATTGTCGCTCGGAAGTATTCGTTCCAGTGATAAACTCCATAAAACAGACCCATTGTTGCCAAAGCTGGCTTGGATAAAGGCAGCATGATTTTTGTGAAGATACGGAAGTGCCCAGCCCCATCCATACGGGCTGCTTCCAAAATACTTTCAGGAACATCTTCAAAAAATCTCATCATGATAAACAAGTAAAAAATATTTATGGTCTTATAAAGGATGAGGGACGCATACGTATCCAGCAATCCCAGGTTTTTCACCAGTAAGTATTCAGGAATTAATCCTGGTTCGAATACCATGATGACAATTAAGAAAATCATGACAAAATTCCGGCCGGGAAATTTCGTTCTTGCCAGCACATAGGCTGTCATTGCAGTAAGCAATAGATTCACGGCTGTACCCACAATGGTTATTAATAAGGTATTAAAAATACTTTTTATAATTAGCGGGTTTGATAATAGAATTTTATAGTTGATGAGTGAAAATCCTTCAGGTATTATTCCCAGGCCGCTTAGCTTATGGACCTTGAGAGGATCTGATAACGACATTGCTAGTAAGTGAAGAAGCGGAACTAGCACTGTTAATGAAATTAAAAACAAAATGCTGTAAATAATAATGGTTGAAACACTCAATTTTTTTAATTTATTCATCATCGTCCCACCTCCTACCAAACACCTTTACCTGTAAATCGTTTTGAGATAAAGTGTGTACTCAAAATTAAGATAACCCCAATTACACCTTTGAAAAGGCTCGCTGCCGTTGCATAAGCATATTGGCCGTTTAAGAGACCGATTCGATATACATAAGTGTCTAAAATGTCGATTACGCTGATGACAGAAGTGTTCATCATATTAAAGACCTGGTCAAAACCGGCATTCATGAAGAATCCCAGATTTAGAATAAAGACTGTCATGATTGTTGAAGTTAAAGACGGCAGCGTGATGTATCTCATTTGCTGTATTTTAGATGCCCCGTCAATTTTGGCTGCTTCATAGAGAGAAGGACTTATTTTTAGAATGGCTGCCAAGTAAATAATGGAATCCCATCCCGCACTGCGCCATATTTCCTGGAACACCAATACCCAGCGGATATGGTCCTTACTTGTCATGAAATCAAGTGAAGGCATATTGAAAAAGCTGCGAATCACGTTGACTCCGCCATCTTCCGGATTCAGCAATGCGATCCAGATTCCCGCAATAACGACCCATGATAAAAAGTGAGGAAGGTAAACAATTGACTGTACATATTTTCTAAACTTCCCGACTCTTACTTCATTGATCAATAATGATAAAATAATCGGAATTGGAAAGAAGAATACAATCTTCATCACACTAATAATTATGGTATTTTTTAAAACATCCAGAAAGGCTGGGGAGCTAAATAGAACCTTAAAATGCTTCCATCCGACCCAAACATTATCACCGATAATCCGGTAATCCTGAAATGCCAGCTTCATTCCGATTAATGGAACGACGTGGAAGATCGAAAAATAAAGGAGGGCTGGAAAAAGCATAAGATAGAGGACCCAGCTTGATTTAATTTGCTTCAGTATGCCCTTTTTCATCTTTATACTCCTTTTCCTTTACAAATTGAGTCACATCATTTCGCTTGGGCATTCCCGTTTGAGCACCCTTTTTAGTGACCGATAAACCAGCAGCTATGTTGCCAAAACGTATGCTGTCTTCAAGGCAGTTCCCTTCTGCAATGGCAACTGCGAAAGCTCCTGAAAAGGTATCTCCAGCTCCAGTTGTATCAACCGGAATCACCTTAATGGAAGGAACTAATTTGATCTCTGTTCCATCAAAGAAACGAACCCCCTCTGAACCGCACGTAATGATTAATTTATTTGGATGCTTTTCAAGCAGCTCTTCCATTGAATCATTCGTGTTAAACACTAATTTGTACTCGTGTTCATTCGGTGTGACATAGGTCACCTTGTTAATCAGCTCTTGACTGAGTGTTTGTGCCGGCGCCGGGTTGATAATAATCGTTTTTCCTTGTTCATAAAGGAGCGGAACCAGATACTCAATCATGTCTAACGGTGTCTCGAGCTGAAATACAATCACATCGTAGTTCAGAAGCTCTGATGCAGCGTTTTTTACATAGTCAACGTTGGTATGTGTATTTGCACCAGGTACCACAATGATGCGATTTTCACTTTGACAAAGCTCAATAAACGCTGCTCCTGTAGGCAATCCTTTTACAGATTGAAGATTTACAAGATTGATATTCTCCTTTTCCAGCTTTTTGATAATCATATCACTATTCTCATCATCACCAACCGATCCGAATAAGGATACATCACCGCCAAGACGGGCAGCTGCCACAGCTTGATTGGCCCCCTTGCCGCCAATGGATAAAAAGAAATTCTCACCCAGGACGGTTTCTCCTAATTTAGGCAGTACCTCGCTTTCAATAAAATAATCCATATTGATACTTCCAACAACGGCTATTCTCTGCATGTTCATCATCCTAATCAATCAGTATATTCATTAACGGTGCATGCTGCTGTGCCCCATATACATCCCGGTCTCCAACTGTTCCAGAGGAGATATCTCTTAAAATCGTAATTTTAATTCCAAGTGCCTGATCATAGAAAACGAGATGATCAATCTGGCCCTCAGTGAGGTTATACAACTCACAAATAGTTTGTTTATTGATTTTTCCTGAATTCTTGACTCGCTCATAAACTTCCTTGGAATCAAATAAAATATCGAATGTCAGCTCAAATGGTCCTGCGTTTTTACTTCGTAATACTTTAGCTAGTTCAAATAAAGCGGCCATGTTTTCATCCCCTTACAAATACTCAATAACAAATGGGCTTTCAGTGATTTCCATTAGGTGATAGAGAGAAAACTCGTACACAGGCCCAAACTCTACATCACTTGGTGCAAATGGAAAGGCTAAATTTCCAGCTGTTGATTTCCGATTCTCATATCCGTAATGAAGAAATGTCGATCTTACACTCGAGCAAATACTGTTTGCAAGTTCCTGTGTCTTGGCAACCACTTCAAACATGACACCAATCTCATGTCCATGGAATGGTGTGCATTCTTTTGAACCAAGCACCCCATTTTTTCCATAATTATAGAAGTGGATAGAATAATCTTCTTCCGGGATGTCCTCGTAATAATCCCTTACCTGCTCCATCACAAGCTCCTCTATCTCTTCGATCTTTCCTACTAAAATCGGGTCACGGACACCTGCGATGACAAAGGTTCTATAGGCAACCTTTCGTGCACCTTCCAGCTTGATGAAATATTGATTATTTTTTAGCAGTTTACTATTCTTAACCTCGACAACCCCGTCACTTACTTGTGTAAACTCACATTGACTAAGATCAAGGATGATGCCTGGTCCATGTAAAATATATGGATGTTCTTTTTCGTAAAAAGTATGAGCACTCACACTAATCGGCGAACATTTGCGTATTGGATTCAAGGATTGAACAGTGAAGGAATCCTCCTTTAATGTTCCAACGATGCAATCCTTCGTTGTACCTGGTTCAGCACATAGCGCCCCGCATTCTAAAATTTTCCCAAGATGATAAGCCAGCCCAGGATCTTTGCCGTGGTAAATTCCAACTGCCGCAAATGGCGATGGATCATATGCTCTTCCACAGACAACAATGTCTGCTCCGTTTTCAAGAGCCTCCAAAATGGGCTCGTGTCCCATCTGAGCAACAATGTTGTTTGTTTCTTGGATGACTTCATCTGTAAGAGCTGGAATGTTTGGCGTTAGAGGGTTAATTCGGCCCTCATGGTTTGCTTTTATGATTTCCTCCTGTGTAAAGTCGGACCAAATCACGGCAATTCTAGCTGTTAAGCTGCGTTCTGCCAGGATTTCTTTAATAATATCCAGCGTCCACTCCATATGCGGCTTGGCGCCGGCTCCGCCAGCAGATCCTATAACAATGGGAATGTCACGGGGAACACCATTTTTAATAATGATATCCAAATCCTTTTTGGTTGCCCGGCGGCTCACAATCGCGACACCCGCACCAAGTTTATGCGGACCTGCATCAGTCGATCCTGCATCCACAACAATTCCATGAACCTTTTGATTGTACTCAAAGGCCCTGTTAAAAGACTCTTCCGGAAACCCATATCCTAATATTCCGCACGGAGAAACAATTCGTACATCACTGCTAGTCATATTATTAACCTCTTTTTATTTGTCTGTTTTCTTATTGATAAAACGCTCAACATGTAACCGGTTACACACTTTCTCAAAAAAATATGGTTATAAAAACCAAAGGACATGTAACCGGTTACACATTTATATTCTTATGGTACCGTTTAACGCCAGTCCCTGTCAACCAATTATTATCTCAATGTGCACAGTTTTATATTGCAATGATTTCAATAGAGTTAAAGATAAGAAGGCACGATCACATATTCCTCTTTTCTTAGGGTGAATCGTGCATCCTTTAATAACATTATTAGACTTTAAGCATTTTCATAGCTGGCCAATTTGGCAGCAACATCTTTTAGTGATGTCCCCTGTAAACTGGGAATACAAATTCCTTTAATTTTATCTAATGCTTCTTTCCACGTTTCCGGGACCGCACTTGCACCCTGCGAGGCTCCAGATAGAGCACCTACCATTGCAGGCATACTATCGGACTGTTTCGGCAGTAATGATGCCAGCTGAATTCCTTTTTGCAGGTCTCCTTCTGTACTTAGGAAAATAGCATAGGCTACTGCGAGTGTTTCAGGAGCAATATTGGCATAGTTATAGACCGCATTGACTACTCGCTTTTGCCATAGCGGTATGGCTGCAAATCCGTCCCCATTGGTTTCTTCCAGTACATTTAGGGCAATCTCCATTTTTCTGCGAATCCAGGTATTTTCCGGTACGTATTTTAATCCTTCTTCCACTATTTCCTGCGGGGAAGCACCTGATAGGGCTGCAGCTATACTGGCAGCCATTGCCTGGGCTGCATATACACCATCTTCAGCATTTGTGATAGAAGCCATTTTTTGTGCTGTACTTGCAGCTTTTTCAGGCTGGTTTTTATAAATAAGACCGATTGGAACCGCACGTGAAACAGAGCCATCATCATAGTGATGCGGATTGTCATTGCCAGATGCCGGTGGAAGGATTCCTTTTTTGATGTTTTCAATAGAAGCTCTTTCACTTACTCCGCTCCAAATTTCCTGCTCAGCTTCTACTATGTATTGCATCCAGCCATGAAGTAATTTTTCTTCCGTAATTTCATTTCCGCAATCCAAAATCATTTGTGCCGCGATGATTGCAAATTCTGTATCATCCGTTCCGCAGAAATCTAAAATTTCCTCGCTCAAGGCATGTGTGAAGGGTAATGAAATTTTATTAATCCGATGCCGGTCCGTAATTTGGCTAAAGCTCCATAAACGATTTCTCCGCTTAGGAGGAAGTACGAGCGATCTATGATACATCGCAGCAAAGCCTGCCGAATCACCCATTGCCATCCCGAGAAGAGAACCGTAAATTTTATCATAAGACATTACTCTTTTCCTCCTATTACTACGTTTGTTAAATCTCTGGCAATATCCCGGACATCTATCCCTTTCATGGCCAAAACACAACGGCCGCGAATAATATTTATCCGGTCCTGCCAATCCTTTGGTACAATATCGGCACCATGTAATGCTCCTGCCATTGCACCATTCATAGCCGCAATCGTATCAGAGTCTCTTCCAATATTGACTCCGCCAAGTACAGCAGGAATATACTCACCCTTCGCTGCCGCAAACACACCATAGGCGAGCGGAATAGCTTCCGGCCCCATATCGGCCCAAGGATAGTAGAAAATGGAGATTTTATTGTAGAGTTCTTCAATAGCCTCCTGAACATCTGTATACTTTGTACCGATTTCTACAGCCTCGCTGATTTTCCGGTATGCCCAGGAATCCTTAGGAATACAGTTCATCCCTGTTTCTATTACCTCTTGCCAATCATTTCCCGTCATGGCATAAGCAACACTTGCGGCTACAGCTTGACCGCAGTATACTCCATCCCGGTCGTGACTGACTCTTGCTTCAATCTCAGCTAATCTGGCCGCTTCTTCCGGATCGCCTGCACAATAAATACCAATCGGAGATATTCTCATGGCAACTCCGTCACTCCACATTTGGTGGTTATCGACTCCTGTTGCAGGGGCAGCCAGCCCTTTTCGAAGATTAAAGATAGCCTCTACTTCACTAAAGCCTCCGCCTTTAAAGCCGCCTTCCTGAGAAACAAGATAGTTAGTCCATTCTCTTGTCATATCCTCATAGTTTAATTTATTTCCATATTTTAAGATAATTTTTGCTGTCAGCATTGTGTATTCGGTATCATCTGTTCCAACTGGATCATCATTGACAAAGTCATTGATCCAGCCATATTTTTCCCGTATCTCTTCCAATGCCAAGCCTTCGGTTGGAGCTCCTAATGCGTCACCCACTGATAATCCTATTAAACAGCCATATACTCGCTTATACCATTGTTCGAAATCCAAATGAGATCCCCCTATACTAAAGTTTCCTAAAAAAATAGTGGAGAACAGAGTCTCCACTATTTTTTTAGTATTATCTTAAATTTTTATTTGCAAGTTCTGTAACCTGTTCTCCGCCTGCCTCATTCCACTCTTTAACGAATTTATCGAAATCAGAGATTGGACGCTTACCAGTAATGATGTCCGTTGTAAATTCCATATACAGGTTTTGCATAGCATCCCAGTTAGCAACATATTCTTCTGGTATTATGAAGCTATTGTCTTCTGCATAAAATTCTTCTGCTGAATTAAGTGACTTTTCTGCAGATTCACTTAATAATGGTGTCGTTTCATCTACTGGAGTAGCTGGTGTATAATCAGCCGGCTCCCAGAATCTAGCAAACCATTCACTGTAATATTTATCAGTAAGCTGCAGCTTTCCATCCGCTACGTTATAATGCTCGCCTTCGAACCCGAATCGGTCGATCATTTGTCCTTCAGGGCTCGCCATATAATCTAGAATCTTAAACACAAGATCCTTATTCTCAGAATTAGCAGAGATTGCAATACCTCTTGATTCTTTTGTAACATCCGTAGCACCAAAGCCTTGATATTCGCCCTTTGCAGGCGGCAGCATGACTAGTGAAGCTTCTTCTCCGCTCACTTGAACCATTTTGCCTTCATAAATATCAATTACTTTTCCAGCTGTACCAGGGATGATCGCAGTTTCTCCATCAAAGAATGCTTTTTCTTTCGTATCCCATTGCTTTGTTAAGTATTGAGGATCCAAAAGACCTTCTTTATATAGCTTATTATAGAATTCAAGCTTTTCTTTTTGCTGCTTTGAAACTCTTGCGTATTCGTAAGAGCCATCTTCTTTTTGCAGCCAAGTCTTATTGATCCCAAAAGCCATATCAAACATATAGTCGATTTCTGCAATGTCGCCGGCAACTGTAATGGCATATTTAGGTTTATCGCCGCCTGGCTGTTTTTCGACTAATTCTTTGAAAAATGAATAGTAATTGTCCACAGTTGGATTTTCCATTAGTGCTTTAGAAGTTTCCATTTGGTTAAACCAGTCTCCTCTAATGACAGGAACTTTAGGAGCAAGCGGTTTAATCCATAGTAAGTAAGGATAATTTGCAAGTCTTTTTTCGTTAAAAGGCTGAATGATATCCTTTAGATATTTTGAATCCTTGATGTAAGGTCTTAAATCCTCTAATAAACCTTGATCAGCCATGGCTTGATCTCCGCCTTGGAAATAAATCATGTCAGGAATATCTCCGCTATTGAGCAGCAAGTTTAACTTCTCAGCATAGTTGCCTTGCGGGAGGTCGACTAATTCAAAATTAACTTTAATATTTTCATCTTCAAGGAGCCCTTTTTCAATCGCATCATAATATTTTTCTGATACAGGGTTTGAGCTGTTATCATCCTTCATTACAACACGGATTGTTGTGGCTCCCCCTTTATCTTTTTTATCTCCCTGACCTGCTTCCTCTTTGTTTGTACAAGCCGCCAGTAAACCCAAAACTAAAATGAGGCTTAATATGGCTAAAAAAGATTTTCTCATTACTTTTCCCCCTAAAAAGTTATTTTTTCATATTCTAATTGAATCGATGAATGATTGCTCCCCCCTTGCCATTCATCATATTAGGAGATTGATAGTATAAAAGCTAACTAGAATCACAATAATGTGGAACCGGTTACATAATTGACTATAAAAGGCTGTTCCTAACAATTCTGAATCAATAGATGTTGTTAGAGCTTGATACCAAATTATTATACACTCTTATGTAACCGGTTACATATTATATTCCCTTTTAGAATAATTGAAAGTGGTTTTAAAGTCAACTACTAAAAATTCAAATTAATTTGGAAAATCCAACAGGTCCCCATCCTTCAGCTTTGAACCCAAGCTGCACCTCCACAACATTTTGCTCCATGTTACAAGCGGGATATATGCCTTCAGATTTTTAGCAGAAATAAATCGGATTGGTTATAAAATTTAATATCTGAAAATCATCTTTCTCCCAATAAAACAGAATCCCCCATAATCCAGGAGATACTCTGAAGATTAAGGGGGACTTCCTGATTTCCATCATATTCTATTCGTGCGTTCTCTTAAACCAACTAAAATCAAGGCCTATAACTTCAACTCATAAACCTTCCGCGGCCGCCCGCGCTGTCCAGGCTGTTCTTCACCGGTCACTTTGGCAAGCCCGAGCCGCTCGAGCTCCGCCATAATCCTCCTCGAGTTTCGTTCGGTGTTTTTCAGCCATCTTGAGACTTCCTGCGCAGTGACAATCTTTTTTTGATAATGCCTTGAAAGGTATTCGATTTTGGATACAATTGCAGGATTGATTTTGGCGCCCTTAAAGCGTTCTTCCCATTCCTCTCCCCAAATGCGCTGCTGGTAGGAAACCGCCTCTTCGCCGCTTTCCGAAAGGTGTTCCTTAATTTGTTTGGTTTCATCGACACTAACCACAGGCGAAGCTTTCTGATCCCTGGCATATTGGAGGGCTAGCCGGACATTCTGCTCTGCATCATATGCCGTCAGCCCGTAGCCGACACCGATTCTCACCTTCAGCTTGCTGTGGATTTTCGCTTCTTCAATGAGCGAGTACATGGAGGCTTCCTGAAAATGCATATCCATTTCGCCCCGGGTTGTATAAATAAAAAATAGACCATCCCCGATCTGCACAAAGGAGCCTTGGACTTTTTCGGCATAATCAAGCATGACCTGCTTAATCTCCAGCTCATGCCGCTTCATTTCATAGGTAAAATGCTGCTCTTCCAGAGAGCTTGCAGAGTGAACGACTTCCATTCCCATAATCGCTATCTGGGAGCGCTTATACCAATTGGACTGGCCTCTTTCCCTTAGGTAGCGCAGTACAAGTTTTATGGCTACAGGAGATGGGACCACCCGGTAGCATGGGATTCCCTGTTCCCTCAGCCGGTCATGAACTTCCTGGACACATGTCAATGCGACCTCCGTTTTTCCTTCCTCAAAAAGCTTCTTATGAAAGCGGATGATTTCCTCGGCTGGTTCGTACTCATTATAGGAAAAAGCCTGAATGTTTAAATCTCCTAAAAAATATGTATTCTTTAGTGTATCCAGCTCGGATTCCTGAATGGTGTCCAGGCTTGCCTGCTGAAATCCGCCTTCTCTGATATGAGCTTCAAGGAGTGTTCCCAGCAGACTGGAGCCATATAGAGGGGGATAATGGGCGTTTTCTTCCCCAATCAGCCCTTTTGAACGCGCGTAATAATAAGGGGCCTGTCCGGAGAAAAACCATAAATCGATTTCCGTCTGATGTTCCCTGATAATCTTTTCCGTTTCTTTTGTTTCCTTATAAATGTATGGAATCATCTCAAGCTCGCTGTATTCACGCGACAAGGCAAGAATGTGTCCAACGGAGTCTCCCGGCCCCACTACCCCAACGCGAATCTTCATTCTTTTCCACCTGCTTCTTCTTTATATACTTGTTTCAATTTTTAAATATTGAGCGATAATCTCTGTTCCCAGTTCCAGATCTTCAATAGAGGCAAACTCCTCAGGATGGTGGCTGAGCCCATTTTTGCAGGGAATGAATAAAAGTCCTGAAGGCCATTTGGCCGCCATATTCATGACATCATGGCCGGCACCGCTTTCAAGCACCAATGCTTTGTATCCTAAAGATTCACCTGAATGCTGTAATTCCCGCATCACTGTCTCATCCAGCTGAACGGATGGATTATGAACAAGCGTTTTTACTTCTATTTTAACACCAAAAGAGTCAGAAAGCTGATGGCATTTTTCACGGATAAGCTCCTCCATTTCTTTTTTCAGCGAATCGTCCACACTGCGGATATCGACTCCAAGCTCAACCGTTCCGGGAATCACATTCATGGCGTTCGGCTTTAATTCAAAGGTGCTTGCTGTTGCCACAATCGGCACCGCATTGGAATCCGATAAAGAAAGAGCTGTCTCTGATATGAATGGAACGAGAGGTGCAGCCGCGACAAAGGCATCCTTTCGTTTGCCCATTGGCGTCGTTCCTGTGTGCCCCATCTGTCCGTTGATGATTACCTTTAAGCGGATTGGGCAGGCAACTGCCGTCACCGCTCCAAAGTTTGCCCCGGCATCTTCCACTCTAGTTCCCTGCTCAATGTGAAGCTCGATAAAACTTTTTAAAGCTGTCTCCGGCCGTTCAGCTTCTTCAATTGCATCCCATGACAGTCCCATGTCCTCGACTGCCTGGCGGATGGTGATGCCATCTTCATCAGTTACACCTTCCACTTCTTTCTTATTAAGAAGGCCGCTCATAGCCTTGCTGCCAATGGTTGATACGCCAAAACGAGATGATTCCTCAGATGCAAAACAAATGACTTCAATTGGTGAAGCAGGTTCGAATCCTTCTTCTTTCAATTTCTTTACGGCAGCCAGACCGCAAAGGACACCGGCCACTCCATCATAGCCTCCTCCGCCTTTTACGGTATCCACATGAGAGCCTACGGCAACAGCAGGTAATGAATCTTCTGCTTCCCAGCGGGCAATCGCATTCCCCGCTTCATCTCTTTCAACCTTCAAACCGATATCCTCAGCAATGGAAACAAATACATCAATGGCGCGCCACTCTTCTTTCGTGTAGCCTAGCCGGCAGAACCCTTCAGCCTGGTTCATGTTGTCTGTTAAATTTAACGCTTTCAGATGCTTATCCAACCATTCTTTCATTTTCAACACTCCTCCCTTATCTAAAATGAGGCAGATTGCTCTGCCTCATCCATTCCTTAATTTAATTTTTTTATAGATTCAAACAGCAGCTGGACGGCATTTATCATCGTGCCTTCGTTTATATCAAACTTCTCGTTATGATGGCCGGCTGCCAGTTCTGTACCGAAAATACAGTATGTCGCCTGTCCTCCATTTTGCTGAACACGCTCCATAAAGAAGGTTGCATCCTCGGAGCCTGCAGGTGAATTGTCTTCAAGAATGCTTTCTTTTATATAGGAAGCTTCTTGTGAACAGGAATGCAAGACGGATGCCAGCTCTTTTGAACCTTGAGCACTAATGGCCTCGCCCACAGTATGAATCTTGTATTCTACTCCATACATTTGGGCTGATCCTGCGATAACAGCTTCTGCCTGGGCTTTGACATATTCGTTAATTTTAGTCGTTTCCCCGCGTGTTTCAATTTTCAGCACAGCTTTATCTGCGATAATATTGCGGCCAGAGCCTGCATGCAATTCACCCACGTTGATGCGGGTTGCCCCTTCTGAATGACGCGGAATAGCGTAAATATTAAGGGCAGCAGAAGCGGCGGCCAGCAGGGCGTTTTTACCCTCTTCCGGATTTCCGCCTGCATGGGAAGAAACTCCTTTAAACGTTACATCAAGCTTTGAAGTCGCCAGGAATCCGTTTTTTGATGCCACAAAATGTCCATCTGGAACTCCTGTGCCGACATGTGAGGCAATTAAGTAATCCACATCATCGACAACTCCGGCTTCGGCCATCGAACGAGCCCCGCGGGTGCCTTCCTCGGCAGGCTGAAAAATCAATTTGATTTTTCCCTTAAGGCTGTCTTTATTTTCAGCAATCAAGTTTGCCAGGCCAAGCCCGATGGTTGTATGGGCATCATGTCCGCAGGCATGCATGGTGTTTGGAACTTTAGACCTGAACCCCTCTTTTTGCGGAATATGGCTGTCTGCCTCTGATTCATGGATCGGCAATGCATCCATATCAACACGGAATGCAATCACCGGGCCTTCCTTTTTGGTATCCATCGTCGCGACAATGCCTGTATAGCCGTCTGTAAAAGCTTCGATATAATCTTTTTTCGCACCATTTTCGAGAGCCCATTGATAATGTGCGGCTGTTTCCTCTTGGTTCGGCTTACCCATAAAATAATCAGCTGCCATTACCTGCCTGCCCATTTCCAGCCGGAAGCCAAGTTCATCCAGGATTGATGCGACAATGGAGGCTGTCCGCATTTCCAGGAATCCTCCCTCTGGATAGCGGTGAAAATCACGCCGCCACTCTTTTAATTGATTTTCGAGGTTACTCACTTTTTAACCACATCCTGTTCTTATAGATAAGGACCGATTCCCGGACCAAACGGGATTCCAAAGAAGACGAACACTAAAAGCATAATGATCCACGTGATCAGGAACGTAACCGAGTACGGAAGCATTAATGAAATGAATGTTCCAATTCCCGCTTTTTTGTCATACTTCTGCATAAACGACAGTGCGATAACCATATATGGCATCATCGGTGTCACGATATTCGTAGATGAATCTGCTACACGGTAAGCCACTTGCGTGAATGCAGGGTGATAGCCAAGCTGCATAAACATTGGCACAAACACAGGTGCTTCAAGCGCCCACTTTGCAGAACCTGAAGTGATCAGGAAGTTCAGGGAAGCTGTAAAAATGATGTAGCCAATAATCAATCCGATTCCGGTGAACTCCACGTCCTTCAGGAATTCTGCTCCATTTACTGCTACCCAGGTTGCAATATTAGACCAGCTGAAGTAAGCGATAAATTGGGCGATTGCGAAGATTAAGACAATATAGGACGCCATATCCTTCATGGATTCAGCCATAAAATTGGCAACATCTTTACTGCTCTTAATATTTCCAACTGTTATTCCGTAAACAGTACCGATAATGATGAAGAAGAAGAGAATAATTGGGATAATGCCATCCAGGAATGGAGATGGAACCAGACCGCCATCTTCATTGGTTAACGGGCTATTTGGTATAAGGATCGCTCCCACAATAAGGGCAATATAGGCGAACCCGGCAATGGCTGCATTCCGCAAAGCCTTGCCGGCATTAGGCGGATCTTCAGCAATAGCTTCCTTTACCTCATCGCCTTTATATTCTCCAAGGCGCGGTTCAATGAACTTCGTCGTGACAAGTCCGCCGACAATGGTTAAAACAAATACGGAAACAATATTAAAATACCAGTTATCGATTGGTGTAACGACCATATTCTCGTCAATAATCTTGGCAGCTTCTGTTGAAATCCCTGCCAAAAGTGCATCTGTTCCAGCAATCAGCAGGTTTGCTGTAAAACCGGCACCGGCTGATGCATACCCTGCTGCCAAACCGGCAATCGGGTTGCGGCCAATTTTGTAGAAAACCATTGCAGCAAGCGGCGGTACAAGCACCATTGCTGCATCTGATGCGATATTCCCCATGATCCCGACAAACACAACGGTGTACGTGATTAATGCCGGCGGTGATTTTAAAATTGTTTTCTTAATGGCATAATCCAGCATGCCAACTTTCTCGGCAAGACCGATTCCGAGCATCATGGACAGAACCAGGCCAAGCGGCGCGAATCCGGTGAAGTTATCGAGCATGGATGTCAGAATAAAATTCAGGCCTTCTCCAGATGCCAGGTTCTTAACTTCCAGTTCCTCTCCCGAGCCAGGGTGGACAACAGTAGCACCAAAGGCGCTAAATATAGCTGAAACAATAATGACAAGTACTGCGAGCCCGGCAAATAATATAAATGGATCCGGGAGCTTGTTACCGACCTTCTCGACCCCATTGAGGAATCTCTGGGCAATCCCTGGTTTCTTGTTTTCTGTTACCACTTTCTTTCCTTGTTTCTCTGTTTTCATATACTCCCCTCGCTTTTCTGTTTTTTATTGGATTTTCTTACTTATGAGTGAAGACGTTGCTTTCCGCTGCGGCGGCCAGGTTCGGACTTGCTGTTTCGGATTTCTGCTTTTCCTGTCCGAAGTGGCGCCTGGTTCGGACTCCTTCTACCGGTTTTCTGCTTATCCTGTCCGAAGTGGCGCCAAGTTCGGACTCCTTCTACCGGTTTTCTGCTTCTCCTATCCGAAGTGGCGCCTGGTTCGGACTCCTTCTACCGGTTTTCTGCTTATCCTGTCCGAAGTGGCGCCAAGTTCAGACTCCTTCTACCGGTTTTCTGCTTCTCCTGTCCGAAGTGGCGCCTGGTTCGGACTCCTTCTACCGGTTTTCTGCTTCCCCTGTCCGAAGTGGCGCTAAGTTCGGACTCCTTCTCACGGTTTTCTGCTTCTCCTGTCCGAAGTGGCGCCAAGTTCGGACTCCTTCACTCGGATATTTGCTTCTCCTGTCCGAAGGTGCACTAACTTCGGACTCTTTCACCAGGATTTCTGCTTCTTCTGTCCGAAGATGCATCAACTTCGGACTCTTTCACCAGGATTTCTGCTTCTCCTGTCCGAAGATGCACCAACTTCGGACTCCTTCACTCGGATATTTGTTTATCCTGTCCGAAGGTGCACTAACTTCGGACTCTTTCCTCTGGTTTTCTGCTTATCCTGTCCGAAGGTGCACCAACTTGGGACTCTTTCACCCGGTTTTCTGCTTATCCTGTCCGAAGATGCACCAACTTCGGACTCTTTCACCCGGATTTCTGCTTCTCCTGTCCGAAGATGCACCAACTTCGGACTCCTTCACCCGGTTTTCTGCTTCTCCTGTCCGAAGGTGCACCAACTTTGGACTCCTTCCCCCGGATTTCTGCTCCTCCTGTCCGAAGGGAAGCACTTATTTTAAAGCAGAAGGCATAACCTCTTTAGGTATTGGGCATTTGTAAGGATTAGCTTGTTTAAATTCATTAAATTCCTGTTTGACAGCTTCCAATTCTTCCTTGTCGGTCAGCAGTTTAACAGCCGTTAAAGCCATGGCTTCAGCTGCTCGGAGCATTCCTTTGTGGGCATAGCTGCTGATGCCTTGCGTGGTCATCTGCCATGTATGCAGCGGTGTCCCCAGTGCTGATGTTGAAGCTGTCAGCTGCGCGGTTGGAACGATCCAGCTTACATCTGAGACATCAGTAGAACCGGCTAGAACTTCTTTGGAAGGTTCATAGGCTGAGATTGTTTCTGCAAGGTATTTTCCTTCAAACTCACTTCCGTCCCCTACATAGCCAAATCCTCTTAAAATATCTAAATAACTTTCTTTCTCACCATCTGATAGGGTTGTCCAAAGCCTTTCGGCAAATGCCTTTTCTTCTTCGTCCGGCTTTTCGATGCCAGCTTCCTGAAGGCTTTGATAGAGAATTTTTTCAAGGCTGCGGTTTGGAATATAATTGGAGCAGGCCTTGTCAAACTCAATGGTAAGCTCTGTTTCTGTCATCAGAGCTGCGCCTTCCGCAATTTTACATACCCGCTTGTAGATTTCATCCACCTGCTGAACCTTGGGCGCGCGAATCAGATATAGCACTTCAGCATCTGCTTGTACGACATTTGGAGAGATGCCCCCTGTGTTGGTGATGGCGTAATGCATTCTGGCTTCCGGCACGACATGCTCGCGAAGGTAATTCACACCCACGTTCATGAGCTCAACCGCATCCAGGGCACTTCGTCCAAGATGAGGCGAGTTCGCCGCATGTGAGGATAAGCCTTTAAATCGAAAATAAACCTGATAGTTTGCGAGACTTGAAAGGCTCATGATGCTGTTGGCCGGAGATGGATGCCATGTTAAGGCTGCGTCCACCCCTTCAAATACTCCTTCGCGGACCATGAAGGTTTTTCCGGAACCACCTTCTTCACCCGGACAGCCAAAAAACTTTACAGTTCCAGGCAGATTGTTTTCTTCTAAATACTTTTTTGCTGCACAGGCTGCCGCAAAAGCGCCGGTCCCCAGCAGGTTATGCCCGCAGCCGTGACCGACATTCAGCTCGGTTGGCTCATACGAAGTCTTGTTTGGCATCTGCCCTAATCCGGACAGAGCATCAAATTCACCGAGAAAGCCAATAACAGGGGCTCCGCTTCCATAGGCAGCTACAAACGCGGTTTCGATGTTTCCGGATTTGCGTTCAACTTGAAAGCCTGCTTTTTCGCATTCAGAAGCTAAAAATTCTGCTGAAGCATACTCTTCAAATCTAGTTTCCGGATGATGATAGATATACTCGCTGATTTTTTCAAACGTTTCTTTGTTTTCTGCCAGAAATGTTTTTGCAAAGTTGTTCGTCATGATTTCCTCCTTTAATTTAAATGGCCGATCCGCCATTTAAGATGTGAATGTAAGCATCGACCGCAACCAGTAAAGCATCTTCCTCGAAATCAAATTGAGGATGGTGGTGAGGATAATCGAGCTTCGTACCGAACAGCATAAACGTTGCTTTGCCGCCATGCTTCTGGACCCGGTTCATCATAAAGCTGACATCTTCCGATCCGGAGACAGGGACAGATGGCAGCACTTCTTTCACAAGCTCGCTTGATTCACACCACTCGGTAATTTTTGGGATCAGCTCTTCATCACAGACAACCACTTCCGTAACTCCGACTGCTTCGATTGTGCAGGAAACATCATGCATATCTGCTGCCGCCTGAATAATCCGGGTCGCTTTTTCAGCCATATATTGAGCAATCTCCGGTGTCTCGCCCCGCACTTCTATTTCCATATAACTGTCTCCCGGGATTATATTTCGGCCGCTGCCTGCAACAAGCTTCCCTACATTCACCCTGGTGACGCCATCATGGTGGCGCGGAATGCCATAGAGGTTGTTAGCAGCCGTCGTCGCCGCCAATAAAGCATTTTTCCCGAGTTCCGGATTGATGCCGGCATGTGAGGAAACTCCTTTGAAATAAGCATTGTATTTAGTTGAAGCCAGGAATCCCGGCGTTGTGGCTGCGATTGTTCCAACGGGCAGGGACTTAATGCCGATGTGGCCTGAATAAAAATAATCAACATCATCAAGCCAGCCTTTGTCTGTCATTGCCCGAGCCCCTCGTCCACCTTCTTCAGCCGGCTGAAACAAAAGGGTAAAGCTGCCCTTAAGTTGATCACCATGGGAAGAAATATACTGAGCCACCCCAAGTCCGATTGCAGTATGTCCGTCATGTCCGCACGAATGCATCACATTCTCTTCTTTTGAAGCAAATTCGTATTTGGCTGGACGATGGGCAGGATCTGCAGATTCGTTTATCGGCAGTGCGTCAATATCAAATCGGAAACCAACATGGTCTCCATTTCTGCCAGTATCCCAGACTGCCACAAGCCCGGTATTGCCGCCGCGCATTTGATCGAGCCAGGATTCCTCAACGCCCAATTCCTTCGCCTTTTTCTCATGGGCTTCAAGATCAGCTTGTGCTGGCAGTCCCAGACGGGAACTTTCTTCAAGCGCGTCTTTCCCTATATAAAGCTTGAAACCCATCTTTTCCAGTTCTTTTCCGATCCTGTATGTAGTGATGTACTCCATGAACCCCAGTTCAGGCAGTGCATGCAAAGTGCGCCGCCATTTGATCATCTGGGGAGCTATCTCCTCTATAAAGCTGCTGTCCATGTTGATCCCCCTTGTTGAATATTATTTCGGACATTTTCCGTTTCATTACCTTAAATGTATTATACACATGTTATTAGAAAATTCAAAGTAAACTTTTAACTATTAAAATGTGACTTAGTGAATTTTTATACAAACGGAGCTAAATTTAGCAAATCTTTAGTATAATCCTCCTTATTCACCCCCTGACTTTCTCCCTATTTTTACCTAAAAAGTGTAATTTTCCACGTTTAAACTGTAAAAATATAACTCTATCCGCTAAAATAAGGGATATACTCTGAATGGCATATTCCTTTAGGGAGGACATTTAACTAATGCACAAGAAAACAAAAATTTTACTCTGCAGTGTCGGCATATCATTAATGCTTGGAGGATGTTCTGGTATGAATAGCGCAAATAACAATCAGAAAAGTGAAAAATCAAAAGAAACACAGGCTGCTCCTTCTGAAGAATCACTGATCAGCGTTCAGGATTATACCGGTGAAGGCTATGCACTTCCATATGGAAAAGAAACCGATAAAATTGCTGATGAAAGCCTTGATGAGATAGAGGAAGCTGCAATCAAGTTTTTTAAGGAAAAATATAAGACCGATGTAACGGTGCATAATGTGGTTGGTGCTAAGGACGGGGCTACTGTGTTTGTAGAATCCAAAGGTGAGCCGCATTTCTACACTTATGCTGTAGTACCAATTGATGAACTAGAAAAGAAAGTGATGACAGAAAAGATATGGGCGGACGAATTCCAGGTGGAAAATGCCATTAAAGGCGGATTGTATCACATGATCTTTAATGAAGAGTTCAAACAGCTCGACGACTATCTTGAGACTCTTGCAGCTGAAGGTCAAGTAACCGGAAAAACAAAGGATACCCTTCAAAATGTGGGCGGACACGGATATATGACTCCATATTATTTTATTGCATTAACAAGTAAAGAAGAGGCTATTAAACCAGTTTATGACCTTTATATTAGTAATCCTGATGAAAGTACGGAAAATTTGAGGAATGTCTATGATGAGGGCGCGTTTAATCCTGAAAACTTCAAAATCAATATTCAATTATTCATGGCTGAGAAGCAGGCAGAGCCAAGTGAAGAAATATTTAATCAAGTCACGAAAGAGCTGGAAGAAATGGACTCAATACCTAAGGGCACATACAGCTTCGCTCTCAATGATAACTTCATTGATAAACAGAGTTCGGAAGGTGCTAAAGATAATTCTTTAAAACGCGGATTCCCGGATTACATTATTAAGGAATAAAGCAGGTGAATATATGGATACTCTTAAGGGTTCACCAAATATTAATACGGATATAGCAGCAAACAATGATAAAGATTTAGTTGAACTGGCAGGCCTTCATGCATATACCTATCCGCTATTTGAATCAGTTCTGCAGGTAAATAATACCGACTATACAGTTATCGATACTCGTTATGAAGACCCTACTGGCCTTGATGCTATGACAGTCGTAAATATGGAGACAGAGGAAATATCCATCATTTATGTAGGAACGGATGCAAGCGGTAAATATGGCAACAAGGATATTCTGACAGATGCACAGCTTTTAAGTGACCTAACTCCCGCCCAGCTGGCTGCAGCAAGAAGCTATTATACTGAAATGAATCAAAAATTTAACCAGGTTGGCGGCGTTAAATCGATCGCGGGAAATTCACTTGGCGGCGGTCTGGTTGGTGCAGTAGCAGTTGAAAATCCAGAAGTAAATGCAGTTACTTTAAACCCTGCCCTGCTTCCTGAGGGGATGGTGGATCCTAATCAAACTTATGATAATATTACAAACTACTTCAGCAGCTACGATGTGCTGACTCAGACTTTGATTGCATTGGATCTGCATGGCAGGATTCCAGGCAAACAGTATGAAATCTTCAATGGGATTCCTGAATTCTCAAAGCTTGCTACAAACCATACAGGCTATCTGAGGAATGAAGATGGCACTCAGTTCTATGTTATTGGAGAAGTCGGCAAGCCGGGCTATGGAAAAATCTATGTAGATGCTGATGCCCATATCGTATCAAGCATCTGGACAGGAGTACCGCTCTATGGAGGTCACTCAGAACGCATTGAGATCAACAAAGAGAACCTGGATCTTCTTGCTTCCTCCCTGCAAAATCATGTTACGGAAAGATTGAATCTTGCTCACGAGTACCTCGGCAACTCGGTTGCCATTGTAGACGATGAGGCAAACCGTTATTATGAACGGCTCAGCCGCCTGCAGAAGATCTTCGAAGAGATGTTTGAAAATCTGATCAGTGAACCGCTGTTTATGGGGATAACTTCGATCAGCAATCGATTAACAGCCGAAATCGATCATTTGGTTTCTTTGTTAAATGTGGCGGAAAGTCATGCTAAATCACTGAACTATATACTGAATTCCCCGCCTGCCGAGCTGCTTGAACATATTTTCCGGACGAACGTCAGTGTGGAAAGCATCTTTAATGAAATCCGCAGCTTTTTGTATGATTTGAAAGCGGATGTTCAGGATCTTTCCAAAAGCCTTATCAGGATTATTTCCAATAAGATCCCGGAGCTGTTTGAGGGCGGAAAAGAACTCTGGTATGATGCTGTAGTCAGTGAGTTAAAAGCCCATTATGGGATCGTAAACAATAACCGGGATAAGCTTCTTTCACATATCAGCGAATACCAGAAACAAGTCCAGGACGTTGCCGCTAATTTTCATGACAGGGACCTTTCCCTCGGACAGTCCATCAGAAGCAAATCCTCTCATTCCAATTCAATATCCGTACAGGGAACGAATACGTATAAACTGGAAGATTCCCCCTACATGGAGCTGAGGATGAAGATTAAGGAATTCCAGATGGATACTGCTTATACTGCCTTTACCAGATCAACTCATGCACTCCTCTTGCCTTTATTGCATAAAGCATGGGTAATCACTCTGAATATTGAAAATGCATTGGAACTCCTATCAAGCACCATCAAAGGCGCAACCAAATTCGCTTTGGACTATACCATCCCCGGCAAATTATTCGGCCTGTTTTCGGACTTTGATGATAAAATCAGAAACAGTGTCAACAACGCGCTGGAGCCTTTGGACGAATTCGCTGGCACTATTGAAGGCATTCGAAAAGGGTTAGACCGATTAATGGCGGAGTACCCTACTCTTTTAGAGAATTTTAGGCCTTATGTCGAGACAGCCATTTTTAATAACAGCGGCTACTATAATGTCCATCTCTACAACCTCGCATCTATTGCTATTTTAAGAGAAATGGAAATGCTGTTTGATGACGTGGTGTATCAGCTGGGGCATCATAAAGCTGAAGCGATTGAGGCATTGTGTGAGGTTTCTAAAAAAGTGAAGGGTAATATGGGGATATTGTATGAACAGGTGGATCGCGGGACGATTAATTAATAGGAATAAATAAACCGAGCTGAGTGGCAGCTCGGTTTTCCTTTTACAGGGACGCGGGGACAGGTACCTTGTCCCATATATTAAGAAAGAACAAAACTGTGCTTAGTAGCTGCTCGGTTTTGTTCTTTCTTCTTTTTATGTTGACAAAATCGACCTTGTCGATCATTTCTCCATATATTCCTCTAACAGCTCTTTAAAAAGCTTATTCAATTCCTTATTTTTCTGCTCCTTCAGCCATTCCACCTGGTTAATGGGCAGGGTTAGTTTAAGTGTGATTTTTTCATTCGGCATTTCTACTTTTCGAATTTCTTCTAATGTAATGCCCGCCTCAATATCCGGAAAGTCCAGATGGTCCTCACTTATTCTTAAAACATCTTCGTATGACTCCTCCGGGTCAAGTTCGCAAAATAAGCTTAACCTTGGCAGCTTGCCCGGCACAGATTTTAGAAACATAAATGAACTTAGTGTTCGCCCATCTTCCAATTCAATTTCCGTGATCAGACTTTCCCTGTCTTGATATTTTCTTAGAGTAACCTCGCTCACAATCAGATCCACTTCCAGGGTACTTCCTGCAGACGATTCAAAAATATAGATGGCACTGTTAAACACATAGATTTCTTCCCCATCGAGGTTTATTGATTTTATACCAGCCATACCTGCTCCTCCAAATTTTTTACCATTTATGATTAAATCCATCATATCAAAAAGAACAGCAAAAGGGCGGAATCATCCTCAAAAGAAAACTGCACACCAGCCATGGTGTGCAGTTCAATCTGCAATTCTGATTCTACTAATAACGATAACTAATCTTTTTAACGTTTTCTGCCCCTCTAATCTCTACTAAATCGCTTTTCTCAACAATAACTTCTTTCACTTCTGCACCGCTAAAATCTACGATGATTGGCTCATTCTTTGGTGTTACACGGACACTCACGTTCTTAAGTCCTTTGCCCTGCAATACAGAAGAATTTTTGAGCCAGATGCCGTTTTTGATTTCTGCGGATTCTTCTACATTAATAAAAGAAACCTTGTTAACTACTAGCTTCTTCTTTTTATCATCAGTAAGATTATATTTCTTTTCAAAATCCAGCTCTGTTACTGGCGGCAGGCTGTCAACATCTACAATTCTGCCCTCCACTGCTGGTGTGATTGTGCCCAGGCTGGATAGATGTTCGGCAAAGTTTTCCCAGTCAGAAAGTCCAAGATCTGTTACTCTGCCCTCCTGATAAGCTTTTGCGAAGACTGTATATCCATCTCCGCCTTTGGCTGTGAAAGCATTGGTAGCGATTGTGTATGTTTGATTTTCCTGGATTTCTGTGTATGTGCCCTGATCATTTTTATAAGCGATCGAAACTATCCGCTCACCGGCAGGCTTTGTGGAATCAAATTCTACTTTTGCACCGGACACATGCAGGAAGCCGCCGTTTTCTGCTGGATACTGACCCACACTGATTTCAAAAGCCTCTTTCAGTTCAGCTCCCGTCAGCTCCATAGTTGCTAATGTGTTGCCAAATGGAAGAACGGTAATCACTTCTCCAACAGTGATTGGCCCTGCATCAATGCCTGCACGAATGCCGCCTCCATTTTGGAGAGCCATGATGACATTGCTGTTATACTGCTTGGCTTTTGCAAGCATGCCGTCTGTAATTAGGTTGCCTAGCGCTGTTTCATTTTTCCGTACACTTGGTCCTGTGCTGTCTCCGCTTGTCCGAGGATTCTCGAGTGCAGTCACAGTTTCTGCACCAATTTCCGTGTTCTTTAATTCCTCTATTTGTGAGGAGTATTTTTCAAGAAGCACTGCAGCATCAGGATCCTCTGCTTTATCCGATATTTTAACAAGCTCTCCAGCTTGCCCAACTACTGTTCCTGCCTCATCAAATTGTACATCCAGTGTTCCAAGATAATTATTGTACTGGCCGGCTTGAACAATGACAGTAGGGTCCTTTGCTGCTCCTGTTTCATCCGCTGCCACAACCACTGGCTCATTTAATTGCGTATGGCTGTGTCCTCCCACAATCACATCAATCCCATCTACCTGAGCAGCCAAAGTTAAATCATTATCCACATTCGGATTATCATCATAACCAATATGAGTTACAGCCACTATTTTATTGATTCCCATACCCTCAAAAGCTTTTACTGCTTTTTCTGCTTCTTCGATATAGTCTTCGAATGTAACATTACCCGGACTGGAAATACTGGCCGTTTCGGCTGTAGTCAAGCCAAAGAATCCTACCTTTTCACCGTTAACTTCTTTGATGATGCCATTATATATTTTTCCATTAGCAGGTTCGCTTGAAATAACATCACTGAACAAGCCCTGCAGGTTGGCATCCTCAGAAAAATCTACATTTGAACTAACGAATGGGAATTGTGCACCTTTTACAAAGTCAGCCAGCGCTTTGTGCCCTTCTGCACTTGAACCCAAGTCGAACTCATGATTTCCGAAAGTCATAATATCATAGCCCATCAGGTTCATAAATTCCAGGTCAGCTTGTCCAAGGAATTTATTAAAATATAATGTTCCGGAAAAAACATCTCCTGCATCAACAAGCAGGGCATCCGGATTAGCTTCTCTTACTTCCTTTACTGCCGTCACTTTTTTAGCGGCGCTGTCCATATTGGCGTGTGAGTCATTGGTATGCATTAATGATAGTGTAAAATCTGCAGCTGATGATTCATTTGCTGAAACCAAACCTGCCGGAACGGCTGTAGAGATGGTTAATGCTGCTGATAAGGCTACTGTTGATAATACTTTAATAGGCAATTTCATGAATTGCTGCTCCTTTCAGATGCGAATTTTTTAAAATGAGGATTGAAAGCCGAAGTATTAAACTCCGGCTTCAAATGCTATGCTGCTTCCTCTTCCTCATATGGAGACTCTATTTCTTCCCCATCCGAATCTTTGAAAATAATATGAGACGGATCCGCTTTTTTCCCAAGTGTCCATTTCTGGACATTTTCGGCACCGCGGATTTCCACAACTTTGCTGCTTTCGATCATGACTTCTTTTATATCTGATCCTGTTAATTCGACAATTGCTCCTTTGTTGGCAGAGCTGATGACCACTTTTGTATTTTTTAGGCCTTCGCCTTTAACTGCGGCGGATTTCTTCAGCCACAAACCTTGCGAGAGGCTGGATGTTCCATCCATTATAACCAAGGCATTATTTGGTCCAACAACGAATTTCTTCGCGTGGTAGTTTACTAGATTGAAAACATGATCATATTTAGGCTCTTCCGGTTTAACTGCCGGCTTTAAGCTTGTCTGAATCATGACAGGGTCATGGTCACTTGCACGGCCGTGTTCTTCCATGAAACCTGAGTTAATATGAAGAATATCAACTTCTGTTTTCTTGGCAAGGTTGTTGGATACTAAAATATGATCCAGCACCTGTGCATTTCCCTGGTAGTTGTACGTATAGCGCTCTTCTGCCGGCACTTTTTCAATCATGTTGGTTAATTCATCGCCCTTTAATGCCTTTATAGGATTGGAGAATTCAAAATCGTTAAAGTCGCCAAGCAGAACGATATTGGCTTTTGGATCTTCCGCATTAACATCCTTTACGAAACCGTTAACCACGTTAGCGATTTTCATGCGCTGAATTTCACTGTTTAAGACGGGTGGCTGCACTTTGCCGAATAACGGAAGATCTCCGCCTTTCGAGTTAAAATGGTTTGCTACGACAATAACGCTTTCGCCCTGGAATTCGAACTGGGCCGCCAATGCTTTGCGGCTATCTTCAAATGCTTCATTGGCCGGATCAATGCGTCCTGGGTTTAGTGTCAGTTTGCCGTTTTCAAAATCAACTGCATCCGTTGCTGACCCTTTTTCGCCTTCCGATAATGTTACCCTTTCAGCGTTATAAAGGAAGCCGACACGGATGTTACCTCCCGGCTGGCCGCCATCCTGTTTATCTTCTGGGGCGATGTCTGTGTATGTGTAAGCTGGACCGCCCAGTTCTTTTATTTTTTCAATCAATAATGCTGCACTTAGATCCGCTTCTGTTGTGCCGCTATCTGTTGGTCCGTCATTATCCTGAACCTCTGTCAGACCAATGATATCCGGCTGCTTCATATTATCAACAATAGCTTCTGCTAATCTAGTAACCTTTTCCGCATCCGTTTTTATTGAGAAGTTTTCAACATTATAAGATGCGATGGTTAATTGATCTTCTTCAGGAACAAGACTTGTTTCCTCTCTTACTGCAGGGCCTTCTACAAATTCAGGCAATGAGTCTGCGTCACTTAGAACTTTATAGTTGCTGAATCCGTAGCTGACAACACCCTGGATGCTGCCTTTAAAGCTGTCTCCCATTTTGGCAACAAAATCTTCATCATTAATATCCAATGTGATTCTCTCAGGATTATAATCATTTTCTGAGATGCGGAGTCCGCCTGCCGCTGTATTTGTATCCACGTCTCCCGGGACGACTACAAGTTCACCGTATTTTTGCGGCGCAACTACTTTAGGGTTGTCTACTTGAACAAGCATTCCTTCCAGGCTTTCATAGAAATCAATTCCATCCTGCTCTGGATCAAACTCACCAAAGCTGTCATTATCGATCACTTCAATTGGCAAGTTCTCATTACTCAGAATGACTGGAGCAGGAAGCTCCTGGCCTGACGCTATTTTATTGATTGCTGAAGCATTAATTTCAGTTACAGGCAAATCTGTCTCCAGTTTTTCAGCATAGCCGTCAAGCACCCATTCTTTAATTTGCCCTGTTACTGCTACCACATCGCCCGCTTGTGCACCGTGATTTTTCTTATAAACGAGAATTCCTTCAGAAGTATTAGGGTCTTGGTCAGGCTGCAGATCCTGCATATAGAAATTGTTTGCATCTGCCACTTTTGTGACGATGCCTTCCACATCCGCAGCATATTGGTTGGCATATTCGGAATAATGTCCTGCACCTTGAATATCATGAATGCGAAGTCCGCCTAATGCAGGCGTATAAGTAAATTCAGCTACTCTGCTGTCTGTTAAACCTTCTTTGACAGCAAAGGCTTTAATGGTTGTTCTTTCATTAATGACAATCGGATCAGTATATGTATCACTTTGAGAAGTCGGCTCTGATCCATCCACCGTGTAATGAATTACTGCTCCTTCCGTTTCTGTCGATAAAACAACACCTGTTCCCTGCTTAACTGGACCTGATTCAGGGGAAGCTGTTACTGCTGAAACTTGTGTTGGGTCTGTTTCTACCACCCATGAATAAGCTGATGAGTTCTTTAATCCTGGAACTGTAAAGTAGGCTTCCAGTGAACCGGTAATTTGAACTTTCTTTCCAAGGTTATCAGGGTTGTCCACCAGGTTTAATCCTGATCTCACATACCCGCTCGGAAGCTGAACCGGCAGTATTTTACCGGGATCTGTTTCATCGGGTGAGTCTGCAATGGCAATATTGGTTGCTATTGTAAACGGACCGCTATGGCTATAGCTTGAAGTACTTTTCGTAACTCCAACAATATAACCCTCGACTGTGGCAACTCCGTTATTATCCTCAATAGCTTCTGCCACAGACTTCACTTCTTCTGCACTTGCCGTGGCAAAAGGACTAAAAAGACTAAGAATCAAAGCAAAAACACTAATAAAGCTAAGCAACTTTTTCCGCTGCTTTCCAATCATGTAATCCACTCCTATTTCCTTATTTTAAACGTTTACATGACACTACCATTCTAGTAAATCACTCTTCTTTTTGGCATACAATCTGATATTTGTAAAAATTGAGTAAATAAGTAAAAATGAGAAAATACTCCCGAACACAAATAGGCTTAAAAACCCAGAATACGCACCGGAGTTATTTTTTTCCAAACAAAAAGAGAATCCCCGCCAGGAAGATTCTCTTCATTTCTATTATTTATAAACTTTAATTGTTACCGTTTTGCTGCCCCATTGCAGGGCTTTCTGTTTGTTTGGAATGAAGACGTCAATTTTATTGCCTCTTACTGCAGAGCCTTTGTCCCCTGCAATTGCCTCTCCATATCCAGGCACATATACCTTTGATCCTAGTGGAATAACCTTCGGATCCACCGAAATAACCTTGGCATTCGGGTTCTTTTTCAGGTTGATTCCTGTATAAGTAATGCCGCTGCACCCTTTGCAGCTGGCAGTGTAGGCAGTCGCTTTCACTTTAATTTCTTTATATGCTTTCGTTGATGCAGCCTTTACAGCTGTCTTTTTAGGTGCCGCAGCTTTTGCTGAAGCTCCAGTTACTTTTAGCACTTGCTTAGGTTTAATTGTATCTGATTTTAATTTATTCCAGGATTTGATTTGGTTAACGGTAACATTATGTTTTTTAGAGATCGCCCAAAGCGTGTCCCCTTTTTTTACTGTATACGTATTTCCTGCGGCTGAAGTGACATTGGAAAATCCAAACGATAGAAAAACAGCTGTGATTAGATAGATTACTAATTTCTTCATGATATCTCCTTTATGTCCCTTGATAGGAACATATTAACACCGGAAGATAACAGAGAGATTTCAGTAAAACTCTTTTTTTGTTACAAATAAATGCGCTTTTAATATATTTGTAATATAAATTACCAGATTTTCATTCTAACTTTCCAGCAGAACTAAATAAGGCACCTTTTCCCGCTTGTGCAGGAAAGGTGCCCCATTTTAGTAGGCAAAGTTGTGACTGCCGATTTGTTTAATGACTGTTCTAGTAAATATCCATTGATCTGTAGCTGTATAAGGATTGTAATAATAGACTGCACCGCCGGTAGGGTCCCATCCATCAAAAGCATCTCTTACTGCCTGATAAGCTTCAGCATCAGGCTGCAGCCAGTACTGCCCGTCATTCACAGCTGTAATGGCATTCTTTTGGAAAATCACATTGGAGAGAGTATCCGGGAATTCATTGGACTCCATACGATTAAGAACGACAGCTGCAACTGCCACTTGGCCTTCATAGCTTTCCCCGCGGGCTTCTCCATAAACGACATGGGCCAGCATGTCCACATTCCTAAGCATTTCTGCCGTGTTAACTCCAACAATGCCATCAGCCTCTAAACCAAAGTCATATTGAAAGTTTCTTACTGCATTCTCTGTTACCGTTCCATAATACCCTGTATTGTCTGTATTAAAATAACCAAGCTTTTGTAATGCTGATTGAATATATGTAACTTCCGGACCTGCAGATCCATTCTTTAGAACAGCTGCTTCTGCCTCGGGCTGGCTGAAGCTAAGAACAAATACCATTGCGGCAGCGGCCGCAATCCACTTTATGTAATTCATTTGAACACTCCTTATGTATTTTTGTTTTCTTAGAGCAGACTGTCCTCCTTTTGAAAAGGTAATAAGTTCACCTTTGCTTGTTTCCCTATAAGACCAAGCAGAAAACTCGGTCAAATGGTTTATTTTCCGGACCGGGACAAAGGGACAGGTCGAGGTTACTGCAGAATTTTTTTCAATAGGAATTCACTTTTGGTAAACAAATAGGCCGCTCTCTATAGAGAACGGCTCCCATTTTATATTTTAAACTTTTCGACCGACTGTTCCAGCTGTTTAGAAAGCATACTCAGCTGAACGGTCAGCTCTGATATCTTTTCTACCGCATCCTCCTGCTGGTCTGTTGAGGCTGCAACCTGGCGGGAAATTTGTGCTGTGTCTTTAGATAGACCCGCAAATTCATCAATAGATGCAGAAATCTCTTCTGACCCGGCAGAGAGCTCTTCAGTTACGGCAGAAACCTCCTGTATTTCACCAGTAACTCCTTCAACAGCATGCAATATCTGATTGAATTTCTCACCGGCACTATTGACCAGGGCTGTACCTTCTTCAACTTTACCAGAGCCCGCATGCATATTTCCGACTGCCTGTTCAATGGATAATCTGAAGTGATTTAGCTTTTCGGCAATTTGTGCAGCAGATGCTTTTGAACCTTCTGCCAGCTTTTTAACCTCCTGGGATACAACCGCGAAGCCTTTGCCATGTTCGCCTGCCCTTGCTGCTTCAATGGCTGCATTTAATGCAAGCAGATTGGTTTGCTCCGCTATGCCTGAAATCAAGTTCACAATATCTTCAATTTCAATAGCCTGCGTACCCAGCTCTTCTATAAATAGGGATGAATCATTTACAGTCTCTTTAATCTCATTGATTTGCCGGATGATGGATTGGATTTCATCAAATCCTTCTTTTACCTGCTGTGTAACTGTATTGGATTGTTCGCTCACATCTGTCGAAGCTTCCGCAATACGCTGTATGCCTATGGCCATTTCTTCTATTGCTTTTGCAGACTCCTCACTTCTGATCAGCTGTGTATCAGTAGCCCCTGCCACTTCCTGAATCCCTCTGACAATCAGGCTGCTGGCCTGGCTGATTTCTTCCATTTTATTTTCTATTTTACCCGAAGAGACCAGGAGTGCTTCGGAAGATGCTTTTATATCTTCAACCATCACTTTTGTATGATGCGTCATTTTTTTGAATGACTCTGTAACAAAACCAATTTCGTCATTCCCTTTTACCTTAATGGAATTAGCCTTCTCTTCTGCTCCCCGAAGGTCTCCACCAGCCATCAATTGAGCTGCTGAACTGATATTCTGCAGCGGGTGCAGTCTTTTTTTGACGAACCAGGCCAGGATGGCAACAACTGCAAGGATTAACAGTACATTTATCACCAGGTTCATAGGGAGCTCTTTTTGCAGTACTTGATCTGCAATACTATTAACATTCTCTGCATTGATGTCGACACCCAATATCCCAATTATTTTTCCATCGGCCTTAATTGGTACGAACGCTGAAAGATAGTCTCCATATTCCGGATCATGAACGATCGGTGAGCTTGATGCTTTTCCATCCAGAACAGGAGCAATATCTTCATATGTTGCAGCTGTTGTCGGTGTTTTAATGTCTGCAGCAATATCCGAGTCATTCGGCAGGCCATCAACCATTATATAGAGTTCTTTCTTCTCGGAATCAGCCATTAAAGTATAAACGTAAAACGCACCTGTTTTCTCACGAAAATCATTCAGCTGTTCCCGAAGGTCCCAATAAGCCTCAGACTGATCGGGATTCTTCAAAAAATCCTCATACTTCTCTGTTTCCATTTTTGAAGCTATATTGTCTGCAATGCTTAAACTAAAATTTTCAATAGAGGACTCTACTGAATTTTTGGTACTTAAGTAGAGCATAGCAATATTGCCGAGTAAAACAATTGCCATTCCAAGAGCCATGACCAATGCAATTCTAGCGCTGAGCTTTTTCATATATTTCACTCCGTTAGTAAATATTTCATATATGGATTATAACTTTTAACCCAGTTAAATAGCACTAGAAAAATCAGGAAATACACAAAAAATACTGAAACCATTTTGGCTCCAGCATCTCTCTCAATCTATAATCATTTCCAAAAAACTCTCGCCTTCCTCAGTCGCAGGCAGTCCAAAAAACTCGCTAATTGTCGCTCCAACGTCAGCCATCGAATTGCGTTTTCCGATGTTAACCGGTTTTACCCGCTTACCGGCAGCGAGGATCGGGACGTATTCCCTCGTATGGTTGGAATGGCCGATGGTCGGGTCGTTGCCATGGTCGGCCATGATAATTATCAGGTCCTCCTCTTCCATCTTGGGCAGGAATTCTGCGAGCCACTGGTCGGTTGTATTCAGCAGTCTGGCATACCATTCGGCATCCTCAGCATGTCCTGCCAGGTCTGTCTCCTGTACATTAACCAGAAACGCCGCATCCTCTTCTTCTTCCAAATAAGACTTCTCTAAAACTTTTAAAACTTTTTCGGTATCCACAATGGGATCTGCAGGTCCTTCACCATGCAAAACATCTGCCGTTTTGCCAATCCGATGTACTTTGAGGCCACGTCTGGCGGCTATCATCGGAAATTGTCCGTCTATGTTTACACCGTAGCCCATGTGATAGACTTCATAGCCTTTGCCGTACACCTTGGCCTTCGGGGCATCTACTCCCCACTGGCCGGGATTTTTTTCATGTACAACTGACAGGATATGTTCAATGGTTGTATAGGGTCCTCCAAAAGCAATGACCCGGCTGGTGTCTACATTCTGGCGGACAATCTTTCCGACTTCCTTTAACTCCTGGAAAGGCATTTTATTAAAATCAGCAGTTAAATTGATGATGTTTCCTAATGAAGATTCAAGATTATCCCCTATGACGCAGGCACCATTTACTAATAGCACCGGCCGGTCTTCCCATGGGTATTCAACCTGGTAGCCTGCTTCAGTTAATGCCTTGGCCAGATCTGGATGAATATCTTTCATCAGCCTTTTATTCGAGCGCTTCGGGCAGCTTCCGGCAATTTCCTGATGTCCGAGGTACGTATCTGCCCCGTGATGGGCCAGTGCCGAGCAGCCGTAAGCATTGGCAGGGGCTGCCTTGCCATCGACAAGCGCACCTAGCCCAAGCCTGTATAGAGTTGGGATTTTTAAAAAACCAACCGATTCCCGGATATGTTTATAGGTATTGGCCCTGCAGTCAGAAGGGCTGAACTCTCCGCAATCCTCCATTTCCCCTATGCCAAAGCTGTCAATTACCAGCAGAATTGCTTTTGCCATCCTTACCACTTCCTCTCAAAGTGAACCAGTTCCGGCTTTCCGCTTTGAATTCCTTTTACCAGGGCAATATGGGCCCTTGTGACGAACACCTGGGTGCGGAAAGAGAAAACAGCTGTATCTCCTTCAGAAACCGGAAAGCCGTCCGGTTTCTCAATCGAACCATAGTAGTCAATTGCTTCAGAAGCCGGCTCGATTGCTTTTACATACTGCTTCAATATGTCTTTTTCATTGTTACCGACCAGGCACCCGGTTAAATGGGAGCGACCGTAGTAGCCCCCGCCGATGACATAATAATGCTCCTGATCCTGGTGGGACACTTCCGTTACATATACAATGGCAGGTTTCTCGGGGAGATCCCGGTAAGCATGCAGCGGGGTCGTTCCGGTAAGGGCATGTCCCGGTTCTCCATGTGTTACACCCTGTTCTGCCAGGAACGGTATGGTTTCA
This sequence comes from Cytobacillus oceanisediminis, assembly GCF_022811925.1. Taxonomy (NCBI): domain Bacteria; kingdom Bacillati; phylum Bacillota; class Bacilli; order Caryophanales; family Bacillaceae; genus Cytobacillus; species Cytobacillus oceanisediminis. The sequence continues at coordinate 5,316,082 of NZ_CP065511.1, forward strand.
CAGCTGGTCGCACTTGGACCGTTTACCTGTTTTACTGTAATGCCCTTTTTCTCCAGAGCCTGTTTTGCTTTTAGGAGGGTTTTTAAATTAGGAGTCGGCTCCATGCTTCTCCTGTCCTTTGATAGCTGAAAGTTCGGGAAGGTCGTAACGCCTGCTATCGCAATCCCAGGAAGCCTGGCCAGTTCGAGAAGCTCTTCATCCAGCTTTTCCAATCGAAAGCCGCCCTGCTGTCCGGGATAAATCATATCGCCTTCTGCATACACCCTGAGAAGTACATCCTGCACCTTTCCTGATTGAACAGCCGCATCAGAAAGCTGTCTGGCACGCGCAAGGGAAAATAGGGTAATGACCTCAGGATTCCATGACAGCACTTCCGGCCACTGATTTTTCCCCGGTTGCACCAGATGGCCGACATTTCCTATTTCAACGCCGCCTTCTGCCAATGTTTTGGCTTCGTCGAATTCAACAGCAACCGCCTTTTCGATGCCGTGCTCTGCAATAAACTGGCCTATAAACGGAAGCCTTCCAAGCTGCTTGCTCATGAAATAAAGCGTAAAGTCATGATTTTTCGCCGTTTCTGCCAGAGCTGCTACATTTTCTCCGAGTATATCGAGGTCAATCACGTACGTATTCGGGGGTATTTGCCCGCTTTGATGCAAGGTGACACCTGATTGAATCAGCTTAGGATTTCTGCGCTTTGTTACATCTAAAAACATTGGAGTTCCCCCCTTTATTTACGGGTATTAACGATGCTGCACTTCTTTTGCAAGAGGTATCACTTTTTCCAAAATACCGATGATCGTGCTGGCTCCTGATTTCATCGGATTAATGCGCAGTCCATATTCCTTCAGCTCGGGCTGTGCTTCCAAAAAGCTGCCGGAAACGCGGTAAATCATCGGAATGATTTCATATTTTGATTCCGCCCCAACCGGATGAGTGGCCGCCCCATGCTCATCACTGATGCTGATCACACTTTGGGCAATCGGATCTTCCAGCTCTACAATGACGTTTTTGGATTGGGCATTCGTCATGTAGGCGGCGCGAATTCCGTTCACAGCCCCTTCATTCAGACGGCGGCAGAGCTCTTCCACCTGCTCGTTTTGAATAGCCAGCGATACAGGTGCGAAGGTCATCATTCTTAAAAGCTCCATTGCTTCGTAGCCCTGAACCTGGCCGCCGCCCGAGTAGTTATAGTGATGCACCCGTTCGATGGCGTCTTTTTTGCCGGCAATTACCGCAATTCCTTCCGGCCCGAGAAGCTTGAACCCGGAAAAGGTTGAGTAATCCGCTCCTAATTCCACGCCAATTCCCTTTGTCTTCAATGCGCAGTAATTGTCATCCACGACAATTGGAAGATCCGGGCGTTCTTCCTTCACGGCTTTGATGACTTCCGCCAATTGATAATGATCTGTCGGCTGCTGGCGGGCATGCTGAATATAGAAAACTTTAGGATTTTGATTAGTTCTGATGGCCGTTCTGACTTCCTCAAGATGGTTGTAATCTGCCTGGACTGTTTTAATGCCCAATATTCTTAACGTTTCTTTTGTCGTCGTGTAAACAGGTGCCGTGTGAATGAACATTTCATCTCCAGGAGACAGAAGCATGCTTAGAATATTGCGGATTGCGCCTGTTCCGGCTCCCCTGACAAGGGCACAGTCCTCGGTTTCAAAGAAATCCGCCAGAACTCTTTCCACAAGATACGTCTGTTCCGGCCGCTTGTATTTTGGAGAGACACCAAGATCCCCCATCGACAGAAATTGCTTTCCCTTGAAATGGCGGCTCATTCTGTCTACCAATTTGAATTGTTTTTCCTGTGCTTCCTGTATCGATAAGCTTGGCAAAACTGAATTTGCGTATTTTAATTCAGCTCGATTGTATGTGGACACTATGATCGCTCCCTTATTGAAAAAGCTCTGGATGGATTAACGGTCAGGAATTGATGCAGAATGCTTTCCGGAACTCCGGACTTCTTCAATTTTGGAATAAACGTCTCAAGCACAAGACCGTAGCCCGGGCCTCCATGCTTCTTCCAATGCGACTTGCGGGTTAAGTCTGCTGAAAGAAGAATTTGCTTTTCAAGCCCGCGGTTTATGAAATCCAGGAGGAAAGCGGCTCTCTCTTCATCGGGACGGTAATTATTTTTTCCGATTGTATCAAATGCGATATAGGCTCCTGTTTCCAAAACAGAGAGAACTTCGTCTTTATTCGGGTTGAGGTCCTGATGGCCAATGATGATCTGATCAGCCGGAAGGCCATGCTTCGTCAGCAGCTGCACCTGTTCAAGCCCGAGTGTTCCGAGTGTTGTATGAGTGGTCACCGGAAGGCCGGTTTCGGCACCGGCCATGGCAGCACCAATTAAGAGCTCACGTTCAATCGGCTTCATTTCATTTTTGCTTGTGCCCACTTCCCCGATGACACCCGGCAGAATGCCCGTATCAGCAATCCCTTCTTTTGCTTCTTTGATAAAATGCTGTGCAAACTGCTCCGCTTTCCATCCGTCTGCAAAATTAGGAATATAAGGATCTTTATAGAAGCCTGTACACGTAATAAGGTGAACCCCTGTTGCCTCGCTCAGCCTTTTTAACACATGAGCATCCCGGCCCATGCCGTCATTCGTCACTTCCACCATTGCTCGGCCGCCAAGGTGATAAAAATCCTCCAGCTCCTCACGCATGCCCTTTTCATCATCCAGAATGGTATCCGGATCTTTTTTCACTCGCGAAAGATCAATGGAGAGATGCTCGTGAGCCGAGCAAATCCCCAATTCTTCCGGAGCAATTTTTCCAAGTACGGTTTGTATCATGGCTGTCCACTCCGTTCTCTTTATTTGGTTTCTTTATTGAGGAATGTTCATGATTCCAAGTGCAACCAGGATATTGGCAATGATTCCGACTGCAATGGCACCCACAGGGCCGACCGCAATGCGGACAATCGGGCGTCCTGCCGCTTCATTCAGCAAATAGAATCCGGCGATGAAGAAGAATCCAAACCCTGGTGCAATCGCATTGGCAGCGTTAGCTCCACCGATCAAAAGCGCCACTTCCAGAAGCTTTGTCATTGCACTGCGGATGTTTTCACCGGAATTACGGACACCAGGATATTTATCCAGGAATCTAGCAATCGAGCTTAATAGCATAACTTCAATGAAAATAATGATGACACCGCCAATTAAGGCCACCCAAACATTCGGGGAGAAAAACCCGACGACGAAAATGAGCGTGAATCCGACCGGGCTGTATACGCCGGTAGCGATCGCTGTACTGGCGACAAGCGGAATAAAGCCGAGCGCACGGGCAGCCGCAGCAATTCCGGCATCTGTTGCTTTTCCTTCCGCTAATAGATTTAGAGAGATCGGATCTCCTGCCATGATCCATAGATTTGTAGCAGCAGCAATGAGACCGCCAATAATCATAAAGAACACAACATTTTTTCTGATTTTAGCCACTTTATCACTGAATACAGCAGCAAGGTCGATGGAAGAGCCTTCTTCTGCTTTTTCCTTCATGGCAAATACAAGAAGGAAGATCATCCCTGTAATAAGAGCCATTCCTTCCTGGTTCAGTGTTACTGTCGTCCCTGAAATCGTCAGGATTCCGCTTTCATTCAGCCAGACAGCAAGCTGACGGATTAATGCGGAAACGATAAATGTTATGACCCCTTTTTTAACGCTGAACTGCATGGCAACCGCAAGCGCCGGGAATGCCATAAATGTAACGACGACCGGTGTTCCAACCGCTCCCATAGCTTCAAGGAAATTAAGCGGCAGATAATCGAACAGCTTCACAAAGCCTTCGAGTCCGATTAACAGCCCTGCTCCATAAGCACCGCCAATCACCGCCGCAAGCGGTGTTCCCCATTTATTTTTCGGAGTCAGCAAACCGATAATATCTGTTCCCAGCAGGATACTGTGAACGAGGATGATACTGGCCGAGAGTGTAAAAGGTATTCCAAATCCGATTACAAGGCCGAAACTCATAGCAAAGGCAGTGAAGGCAAGGTCCCGTCTCGTCATCCGGCCCTCCACATGTTCAGAGACAATTGGACGAAGGCCATCATTGAAAACGGCAATATTCATATTGGCCAAGACAGCAGCAACAGCACCAATCAGGATAATTAATGTCATTTCCATTTCTATTTCCCCCTCAATTAAAATGGATTAGCTTTTATTCTTTAAAGCTTTGATAATCATAGGCACTGCAGTCTCCTTGTGGTCAGCTGTAAATCCAAAAGCTTTTTTTCCTTCGCTGACAGCGGTTACAATTTTCTCCTCAACAGGCTTTTTCCCCGGCATGGAAACCGTCTCGCAATTTGGCTTTCCGAGAAGGGCAATAGCCATGGCCAAAGCTCCGCCGCCTCCTGTGTGGCATGCACCGACATAATAATCTGCCTGTCCTGTCTTAACGGCCATCGCTGCTTCCAGATCTGACTTGACCATCGTCGTGATGCTGCTGTCAATCTCTTTTATTAAGCTCTCAATCTCTTTTTTATCCACCTGTCCGCCAACTACAATTTTCATCTTAATTTCCTCCTTTGTTGATTTGCAGTACATTTGTGTAATGTATGAGCAGAAAATCGATTTCCTCTTGGGGGAGCTGATTCTTCCATTGCTGCTGTACATAATCGATTTCCTTCATTGCTATGGATGCTTCCGGTGACTGTTTGACTTCATCCAGCAGGGCAGGATGGGGAGCCTCAACCTGTTCACCCTTTTCAATTCTCGTCAGAGCTGTCGGCAAATGGGTGAAAAGCATTTCAGCTCCAGCTATGGCATTTTTTTTCATGTGTGACTGTAAATGCATGAATGCTAACGTGCTTATATCAGCTGCTTTGGTACTGACAACAGATGAAGCTAAAAGGATGTCCATTCTTTCTTTCAATTGATTTAAATCCATAATATAATCCCTCCAGAATACAGTATTTAGTATATTAATGCTGCTAAGAAACTAGAACTTCAGTTTCTTAATAGTGAGGATACTTTTTTCCTTCCTCCACTAGCCTTTGGGTCTCTTCCACTTTATTAAACTGGAGGAGCTGGATTTGTTCCCTTATATTTGCTCTTTCACTTTCTATGACGATGGCTGCTCTGGTTGCTTTTATGGCCAGTTCCTTTGCCTTTTTTGATTTAAAATCAGAGGAGGCAAACGTTTTTAGTGCCCTTGCTTCATCTGCATTCCAGACCGCTGCATCAATACTGCCGTTTTTCAGCATATTGAAAAGCTGCATATAGTCCACCTTTATCAGTTCAACCTTGTGCTTTTCACATTCAAGGAGGGTAATATTTGCCTGGTCGGCAGATGAATAGTCAATTCCGATTTTCATGCCATCTGTAATCCCATTGTTTTTGCTATCTGAAAAAAAGACTTTATGGGACGTTACATAGGTCTCCGGACCAAGTGTATGGAGAATTTCCAGGCCCTCAAACTCCTGTACTGCCTCTTCTGCCGCCAGTTGGGACATGATCGCAAAATCGTAGCGCCGGGTTTTTAATGATTCGATCCTCCTTCTCGCCCCTCTCATATAAGCAAGGCCAGACTTTTTATTGATTTCCTCAAACCCTTCGACAATACCAGTCGCCAATCCCTCATACTTTCGGGAATAAGGCAGCGGCATTACGCCCATCACCGGTCCGATGCCGGCAATCTCATACAGCAGGTTGATGTCCCTTTTTTTCAGAAAGGTCCCAAGATGCCCCCTGGATTCAAGAGATATGGCATGCAAATCTTCCAGCACTCTTAATGCCCCCTGCACAGTCCCGCGGCCCAATGATAGCTTTTCCGTAAAATCACTTACCCGGGGGATTCTCTCTCCCTCTGAAAACTGAATGAGCTCCTTTGCAATAAACTTGGCAGCCAGCCCATTCTTTGAATATAAACTTTCCCAAATACGGCTCATATTGTAATACCTCTTTACCTTTGATCAATATACGAAAAACTGTATATTATTAGTGTAGCTGTAATGGTTTATTAATTCAAGAGTTTTCAAACTTTTTCGCAATTAATATTGCTTTCCTTTATTCTTCCATGTGTCCGCGGTGGAAATCAAGAGACTCATTTACAAGCGAGCTCCCCATCTAATTGAAAATTAGTTTCCTGAGCAAAGTTCGGTTTACATTGCTCGGATTTCTGCTTCTCCTGTCTGAAGGGGCATCAAGTTCGGACTCTTTCTTCTCGTATTTCTGCTTCTCCTGTCCGAAGGGGCATCAAGTTCGGACTCACTCTCTCGGATTTCTGCTTCTCCTGTCCGAAGGGGCATCAAGTTCGGACTCACTCTCTCGGATTCCTGCTTCTTCTGTCCGAAGGAGCTACAAGTTCGGACTCTTTCTCTCGGATTTCTGCTTCTCCTGTCCGAAGGGGCATCAAGTTCGGACTCACTCTCTCGGATTTCTGCTTCTTCTGTCCGAAGGGGCATCATGTTCGGACTCTTTCTCTCGGATTTCTGCTTCCTCTGTCCGAAGGGGCATCAAGTTCGGACTCACTCTCTCGGATTTCTGCTTCTTCTGTCCGAAGGGGCATCAAGTTCGGACTCACTCTCTCGGATTTCTGCTTCTTCTGTCCGAAGGGGCATCAAGTTCGGACTCTTTCTCTATGTAATTTCGCCAGCCTCATCCATTCTTCCTATCTGCAGAAAAAAAGAGCTGCTATAAAAGCAGCCCCCGTTTAATCCATTTTCCTATAAAATGCTCTTAAAACCCTTTGCCTGATCATCCAGCTTTCTTGCAGCTTCCCCAATATCTTTAAATGCAGATACAGCCTGCTCATTAAGAACCTGGTTTTCAGTTATGCCTGACTGTGATTGCAGAGTTGCGTCACTAATTTTGTTGATTTCATCTGATATTCCTTCGATGTGGGCATTGACTTCCTGTATGGAGTCCTGTACCCGGTTTGCAAGCTTTCGCACTTCTCCGGCAACGACGCTGAAGCCTCTGCCATGTTCGCCGGCACGCGCAGCTTCAATAGCTGCATTTAATGCCAGCAGGTTGGTTTGTGCCGCTATTTCACGGATTGTTTTTACGATGCTGCCGATGGATTGTGCCTGTGATTTGAGAGAATGGAGGATTTCCAGATTCCCTTTGGACTCACGAACGAGCTTGCCTATTGCCTGAGCGGCCTCTTCGCTTCTTTCAATTCCAGCCTTTGCTTTTTCACTAAGGGCTTCTGACATTGCCTGAAGCTGGACTGCCACCTGTGCTGTATTCGTTTCCCGTTCTGTAATATCCGTAGCAACCTTTACAACACCTTCTACCTTGCCATCATCCCCAAATACCGGTGTGTATGTTGCTTCGAGCCAGATAAGATCTCCTTGTTTGGTCACACGCTGAATTTTTTCCTGAAAGCTTTTGCCATTGCGCAGATTTCTCCAAAGCTCCTGATATTCCCTGCTGGCAGCAAATTCAGGGGTGCAAAGTTGCTTATGCATCATATTTGGCATTTCTTCTGCCCGATATTTGACAGTACGGGCAAAATTCTCATTTGCCCACAGCACTTTCCCGTTCCCATCAAATTCAATCATGGCAAGCGAATTTTCAATTGCGGCTAAAACAGCTTCTTTTTCAAGAACTTGTGTGCTCTTATAATGATTAGGCTGATAAGTTGTAAGCATGCTCTTCCTCTTTTCAAAAAAGTTTGTTAGAACATATCCTTACAAAAGGACTGGTCCCCTGTAAGTGCTGGCCGGTTGCGCTACTAGCTCGAATTCATTAAAGCGCCCAATTCCCCTTGAATTCTCATTGCTTCCAACTTGTTCCGTCTATAAGACTATAGTACTAGCATCGGTCTGGCATCACAATTTTCAATGCTCTGCTTTCTTTTATGCTGAAAATTCAAATAATTAATTACTAAGACCCATGATTCCCATAATTAGTAAAAGTAGAATAGAACTGTAAGAGATGATGAAGAAGGGATGGATTTATCTGAAAAACAAGCTGATTGCGTTATCATTGGCATTTGCTTTAAGCTTTTCACTTTTTCCGGAAAGAAGTTTTGCGGAGCAAACTGCTGCGGAAAACCAGGCTATAATACCTGGTGCGCATACAGTAACGGAACAATACTTTGACGGTGTGGACAACAACTGGCTGACCACCAGGAATCCCCGCCAATATCAGCAGGCAACCCTTTACGGCAACATCGGTCTTGCCCCTTATCTATGGGGAAATGCTGCGGAAGGAACCGGATGGCATCAAATGTACAAGCCTTCTTCTGTAACGGGAACTCAGGTAAATGGTATTTTTGAAGATGCCCAGTTTGTCATAAGGGTTCCGGATCACTGGAATGGCCGGCTTGTTGTTTCGGGAATCCCGGCTACAAGAAATGAAACGGCAACCGACCTGCTTTTCAGCGATTATGTCCTGGAAAAAGGGTATGCTTTTGCAGCGATTGATAAAGGCACCCAGGGTGAGGCTGATTCAGCTGATCCATTTGCAAAAGCAAAGAATGCCTTAGCCGCTGAGGATGATAGCGTAGCAGAATGGCACCAGCGGTTCCGGCAGGTTACGAAAGCCGCACAGCAGTACTTAGTCAGCCATTATTCCGATGGGCTAATTGATCCGGCTGATTCTTCCGACCCGGCGAGCGATTTAGTATCGGCAGAGCATAAGATTCCTACATATGCGATGGGAATTTCCAATGGCGGATACGTCGTGCGCTATGCCCTTGAAAATGACCATCCGGAGAAAACTGGCGAACCTCGCCTTTTCGATGGAGGAGTCGATTGGGAAGGCGTGTTATGGACGGAGAAAAAGCCTAATTTAATCAGTTCCCTGACCACCGTTGTGAATCATGCGGAGGAAGCTTTATATGGAAGCGGCAAAAAACAGCAGAAAGCCATGAAAGAGCTATACAAAGCAGGATTGCCTAAAGGATCGGAAAAACTGTGGGCCTATCATGATCAGGTATACTGGTTTATCTCGCTGAATATCTATCGGGACCATTTCGATCCGGAAGCCCCAGGCCGTACGCAATGGAGGAATTACCTGAACTTTGTGAATGGCGTGAGAGACCGATCCTATGATTCTATCTTTGAAGATTATAAATATATGACCCGGCCGAAGGAAGTGAAAGAAAATATTAAGGAAGTGGCCAATACTGGAGATATAGATGTGCCGCTCATCTCTTTCACTGGTTCCCTTGATTCGCTGATATTCCCGGAGATTCATGCAAAGGGATATCAAAAGCTCGTCAAGAAAGCCGGGAAGCAGGATCTGCATCGAATGTATACCATCGAGAACGGCAACCATGTTGACAGCCTTGTCTGGAACAGCTCCACCGATCCGGATAAGGAACTCCAGCCTTTGTTGCCTTACGCTCACCAGTCATTCGACTTGCTTATCGACTGGGTGGAAAACGGAAATGCTGCTCCTGAGAGCAAAACGGTCAATGCTCCGGAGAACCCGGTTAAGGTTATTGATCTGAAAACAGGGCAGGAACGGGATCCTCGTTAGGTCGCAGCAGGAGTGTTGGTCTGCAGTATTAAAAGTGGCTATCCGCACATAAAATTTTTTATCCGCAAGTAAATTGTGGCTATAAGCACAGAAAAAATTTTATCCGCAAGTAAATCGAGTCTATCCGCACAGAAACTGATTTTAGTGATACATGATAGCATCTCAGTGCGGTTTTTATAGAAAAAAGATGCCCCAATCGTTATTGATTGGGGCTTTAAGGCTTCCTATTAATAGTTTTTAGTAAATGCGCGGTTCTTCTCGATAAATCTGCCTTGTGTTCGGACTTCAATAAGGAAATTTCTGCTCGGCCTGTCCGAAGCTGACAAGAGTTCGGATTCCAACTGGATTATTCCTACTCGCACTGGCCGAAGCTGACACGGGTTCGGACTCCAACTGATAAATTCCCGCTTAGTCTGTCCGAAGCACCCTAACATATCAGCGATGAACCTTCCAGCTGCCCGCCATCAGCCACACCACAACCGGAAGCAGCCCAAAGGAAACCACCGTGATCCCCGTCCAGCCCCCGGTCTGCCATACCAGGCCGGCAAGCGTCCCTCCGGTTGCGACTCCAAGGTAATAGCTTACAAGATAGATGCTCGAGGCACCGGCTTTGTGATGGGCAGCGCGCTCATTTACAATGGCCGCCATCAGTGAATGCGCCACAAAAAACCCCAGACAGGTCAGGCATAGGCCTATTACAATTACTGATAAAGAGTGCACATTGGTAAGCAAGGTCCCTCCTATTAAAATGACGGTTCCAACCGAGACCAGTGTGGTTTGCCTAAAATGAGCAGATAGGCTTCCGCCCAGAATGGAGCCAACTATACCGAAGCTGTATGCCAGGTAGGTAAAAGAAATATTTTTTACAGAAAGATTAAAAGGATCCTGTTCGAGATAAAAAGGCAGGTACGTCCATACTCCTGTAAACGAGAATTGGAGGAGGATCCCCATCGCGAACGCAGGGAAAAGCTTCGTATTTTTCAGATGTGAGCCCATGCCTGACAAGTCTTCTTGAACAGATATTTTACTGGGCTTAAAATAATGAGATTTTGGCAGAGTCATAAAATAAATGATGAATAACAAAATGGAGAATCCAAGCAGGAAGTAAACAGAAGTCTGCCAGCTGGCCATATCAGCAATGTACCCGACGAAGATGCGGCCGGCCATTCCGCCAATGGCATTGGCTGCAATATACATGGTGATGCCGAGACTGACGCTTCTAGAATCCAGTTCCTCCCCTAAATACGCGATGGCAGCTGCAGGCAGGCCCGCTATACAAATGCCCTGCAGGAAGCGCAGCACCAGAAACGTTTCAAAATTAGGCGCAATGGGCAATAGCACCAGCGGAATAATGGTGCAAACAAGCGTGATATTCATTATTGAAACCCGACCGATTCGATCAGATAGAAATCCGAAGAATAACAACCCGAAAATCATAGAAACTACAGCAGCAGACAGTGATAAACCCGCTGTTGCAGATGTGATGTCAAATGATTTCACCAGCAGCGGCATTATCGGCTGCACAAAGTATAAATTAGCGAATACTAAAATGGATGCACTCGTCATCGCAATCATAATTTTTTTGAAGCCGGCATCATGCAGCGAATATTTATCTGATTCCTGTTGTCTAGCATTTACAGCAGTCATTCTCCCACCCAGTTCCTTTAAAGCATTAATCCATTATACCATTTCATTTCGTAAAAATCGAAAATTCCGACTATATTTTCCACATGATTTCCATTCAGAACTTCCCTAAACTATTTTTGAAACAGTGCGCACCTTCATTCCAAATGCTCTAAATGTTATAATATAGGAATGTACTTTGGGACATGGGGACAGGTTGGTTGTCCCCTACGGAACGCTGGGACAAGGAACCTGTCCCGCTGTCCCACCAACAAGGGGGTTGAAAGATGATTCCGGAGCGGTTTTTGGAGCCTTTGGAGTTTGCAGCGAATGAGTTGAAGGGGCTGCTGCGGGCTGAGAATGAGGAGGATGCGCGCCTGGTGCAGAAGGGGCTGATGCTTTTTCGGCAGGGGCTAGTGTATCAGCTTCGCTTTGAAGATGATAAGGTTTTGGCGACGGTCCAGGATGTGACTCCGGCAAAGGTTGAACTGGATCTTGAGTTCATTCATTTGAGCGAGTGTTCCTGCCCGGCTGAAGGTTTTTGCCGCCATAAGACTGCGGTATTTCTGCAGCTTCTCTCCAAAGCCAGAAGTGTGTCCATGTGGATTGAAGAGTGGAGGAAGCCGATAAAGGAAAAGCAGACAGCCAAGAATTGGGGGCTTCAAAGAGCGAAGGATCTTTTGAAATCCTCCGGTCAGATGAAGACGGGTTATGACGGCTGGGCTGCCGGATTCGAGGAAAGCTTTACCGAGCTGCTGGAAAAACAGGGAGAGCCTCGTCCCTATGTCCTTCCTGAGCTTTTCCATATTTATCTGCGCCGCATGAAAGCGGGAGCACCGGTTGAACAGGAATGGAGGCTGCTGTATTTGCTTATCGGCTATGTCTTTTCTTTTAAAAAGCTGATGGTGCTGAGCAAGAAGTACGGCCATGGCGAAGAATTGATTGACCGTTATTACCGCCATCTCTATCAGTCCCTGATGGAAGATTCCGTTGAGATTATGAACAAACTGTCGGTGCACTCCCTTCCCTTCGCTTTCGATCAATATATTGAAAAGCTGAAAGATGATTCCGCCGGGCTGATTACCGGTTCTTTTGGTTTGGATTATGAACGGGCCCATTTATACAGGCTGTTATGGACACATTTTTTCAAAAAGAAAGAATGGCGTGAAGCGGAGATCCAGAAGCTGGAATCCTCCATCAAAGAGGAATCGCCCAGCCTTCCGTCTGTGGCAGGTTATGTGCATCTTCATATCCTTGAACGCAATGATGAACAGGCACTCAGTGTTTTAAATGTGCCAAATGACTTATTGACTCCTTATATGCTTTACTGGATCGATTATTTTTCAGCCAATAAGGACTGGAATCGGATGGGTCCTTATGCAGAAGCATTTATCCATAAATTACGGGATTATCTGAAACAATCTGATGACTATTATGCCTGCATGGATTTTACCCGGATGGCCATCAAGGCGATTTCTCCTTATTGCCTGGAAAGCAGCAAAATGGATTTGTACGAAAAAGCCCTGATGGAAACGCTGCCGTACAGCTACAACGATTATGAATACCTGCTTTTTGAAAAAGGCGAATTCATAAAGTGGGCAGATTTGCAGGCATTTATTGGCTTTGATATTGATTCTTTAGGCAAAGACCGAATCAGGGAAATCAGCAAAAAGGAGCCCTGCATCCTCCTGCCGCTCTATCATCAGTCCATCACTGCCCATATCAATATGAAAAACAGGGATCATTACCGCGAGGCTGTCCGGAAAATGAAAAAGCTTCGCACACTGTACAACAAGCTGAAACGCCAGGAGGACTGGCAGCTTTTTCTTGAATTGCTGCTTGAAAAAACGAAACGTCTCCGCGCCTTTCAGGAAGAATGCAAAAGGGGTAAGCTAATCGATGCTTAAAACGAGATTTCTCCATGTGAAAGTGAAACCAATAAACCATGACCGCTACCTGATTTTTGCTGTCAATGAAGAAGGCCGCCTTCTATCCCCAAAAGAATGGATGCCGCTTCTTTTTAACCATCACAGAGAAAGTTTTTTTGGAACTATGCTTGATGCTGTTGATGCGGACGGAATCAAAGGGATCTCAGTAAGCGGCTGGCAGCTCGTTACCCTGTTTGCGGCTGAGCAGTTCAACCGTTTGGTTGATTGGAGCTGGGATGAAACTGCCGAAATTCTGCTGGCTTCCTCTCATGCTCTTTACGATTCGATCGTGGAAAAAGAATGGATGCCGGATTTTGCCGCCTGGGAACAGGATCAATTCCGCTGGGCACTGCCTGAAAGTGTGATTACCGAATTCGGCACAAACTTTTGGGACCAGACTGTAGAGGGCTCTCCTGTCAGGGAGTTTATCGGAGATTTATTTCACCGCTCCCTTGATGGGTATATGAATCAGAATCAGGAAGCGAAAACTCAGTTCGGTGAAAAGCTTAAAGCATTGCGGAGTGAGCACCTCTCGCCAAGGGATCTTGCAGCTTATTTTGATGAAGAAAGCTGGCAGGAATGGATCGGGGTCAAATCAAATGAAGCTCCTTTTTCGATTGGACTTAAGCTGGAAGAGCCCGGGGATATTGACTCCAGCTGGGATCTGGCGATTTTCCTCCGCGGAAAAAATAATTCTGATATCTTTGTCGACTTCAAGGACTATTCGAACTATCCCCACGACTGGCATGATTATGAAGATTCTATCGACAAAGAGATCCAGCGCTGGCTTGAGCTATTCCCATGGCTTGAAGGCAATCCTGGGATGATCTCCACTTCACTGACTGAAGATGAAGCCTGGACTTTTCTGACTGAAGCGAGCGAAACCTTGCTCGCACTTGGCGTGGAAATTCTGCTTCCTTCGTGGTGGCAGGCTATGAAGAATGCAAGCCTGAAGGTCAAAGCAAAAGTGAAAGGAACCGGAAGCCACCGCCCTTCGTTTGTCGGGCTGCAGTCCATGCTTGATTATGATTGGCGCTTCAGCATGAATGGCGTCGATTTAACGGAGGAAGAATTCCGGGGCATGGTTGAGGAAAAAAGACGGCTGGTCTACATTCGCGGCCGCTGGATCAAGCTGGATCCCCATTTTGTCCGCCATATTCAGGATTTAATGAAAAAAGCGGAAAAAGAAGGATTGCATGTCCGTGACTTGATAGAACAGGAGCTTATGGCTGACGAGAGCACGCAGGAAGACGAGCTGGATAATCCTAAAGCATTTGCCCGCATCCAGATAGAGCTTAATCGCCAGTGGAAACAGATGGTGAAGCAGCTCCGCGATATCAAAAGTCTTCCGCTTGAAGAGGTCCCTGCAAGCTTCAAGGGTGATCTCCGCCCCTATCAGAAGCTCGGCATGAGCTGGCTGCTGTTTCTGCGCCGGTATGGTTTTGGCGCCGTTCTGGCAGATGATATGGGGCTTGGAAAAACGATTCAGCTGATCTCTTATCTTTTAAAGGTCAAGAAAGAGGAAGACAGCGGCCCATCGCTTATCGTCTGCCCTACATCTGTTCTCGGCAACTGGCAGAAGGAAATAGAGCGCTTTGCACCTGACATGAGCGTGTATCTCCATTACGGTTCAAACCGCCTGAAGGGCGAAAGCTTTTCTGAAAAAGTAATGGAGTCTGATATTGTGCTGACCTCCTATGGACTGACCCATATGGATCTGGAGGATTTTGAAGCAATCGAGTGGAGCTCCATTTCGATTGATGAAGCCCAAAATATTAAAAATGCCCAGACAAAGCAATCACGGGCTGTCCGAAAGTTAAAGGGCAAGCACCATATTGCCCTCACCGGCACGCCGATGGAAAACCGGCTGACCGAGCTCTGGTCCATTTTTGACTTTACGAACCACGGCTACCTCGGCAGTCTCGGGCAGTTCCAGAAGCGCTATGTACTGCCGATTGAGAAGGATGACGACAAGAATAAAGTTAAGCAGCTGCAGGCATATATCCGGCCCTTCCTGCTCCGCCGCACGAAAAAGGATGAGGATGTGGCCCTGAACCTGCCTGATAAGCTTGAGCAGAAGGAGTATTGTCCGCTGACTGCTGAGCAGGCCTCACTATACGAGCAGCTCGTCCAGGATACATTCGCACAGATCGAAAAGCTGTCCGGGTTTGAGCGCAAAGGTCTGATTCTGCAGTTATTAAGCCGTTTAAAGCAGCTGTGCAACCATCCGGCCCTTTATTTAAAAGAGGAAAAGCCTAAGCATGTCCTTGAACGTTCTGTAAAGCTTGAAAAGTTAAGCGAGCTTGTCGGCGCTGTACATGAGCAGGGAGAAAGCTGCCTGATTTTCACCCAATATATCGAAATGGGGAACATGATCGCCCGCTTGCTGAAAAAACAATTCGGATTCGACGTGCCGTTCTTAAACGGCAGCGTGCCAAAGCAGGAACGGGATCATATGATCAGCCGTTTTCAAAATCACGAATTCCCGGTTTTCCTGCTGTCGCTTAAAGCCGGGGGGACCGGTTTGAATCTGACGGCAGCAAACCATGTCATCCATTATGACCGCTGGTGGAATCCAGCCGTCGAAAACCAGGCAACCGACCGTGCATACCGGATTGGGCAAAAACGCTTTGTTCATGTTCATAAAATGATTGCCACTGGGACGCTCGAAGAAAAGATTGATGGCATGCTTGAAAAAAAGCAGTCCCTTAATGATCAAATTATTACGAGCGAGAATTGGATTACCGAGCTTTCAACAGATGAGCTGAGAGATTTGGTTCACCTGACATAAATTTTGTTCAGTCTTCAAGTCCTTGATATGCATAAAGGCTTGAAGGCTGTTTTTTTATTTTCGCATATTCAGGCTTGTTAGGTTTTTGCGTCAGAAAAGTTACTTTGCTGCCTTCTTTAATAATAAAACAGGATAGCAGCTGGTATGTAGGGTTCTTGTCCCCGGCGTTTATTGCCACCTGGCCGAATAAGAAGTTGAATTTGTAGTGAAGAAACCTTTCCTTATCGTTGAATGTGAGTGATGTATGGCTTCTAAGAGGAATTCTTTGATAGGATTTATTACTCTGGAGCTGTATAAGCTGAAGTGCATCAAAGAAGCTTGGCTGATGATTGGTGTTTAAACTTTTATTTGCTGTTTGAAAATACAGGTACCCGGTTTCATCTCCTTTATCCACTAAAATTGCACCTCCTTTTTATTATTTTCAAAAAGTATATTCGACACATCCTGTGAAAATCCTCCCTGGTTCTTAATACCCATATGTAATATTTATTTTCCTCAAACAGCTTTATCACCATTTAAAGTTAGAAATAACCCGGCACATGAGTACCGGGTTTCAAATTTAGGGGAAGTGATGGGGATATAATTGATTCTCTATAGGGAAGGAAAATATGTGGACAGCTGGTTGGGGAAGCCGTCAGTTCATGATGGTTAATCGTCCAGGTTTCTCCTTGGGACCGTTTTGCATAGCGGTTTCACGAATGAAGGATTCAAGCTGGAGAACCCGTTTATTCAGGTCATCGACTCTTTGGTTCGATTTTCCGAGCATCTTTATGAGGCTTTCGAGCATATATTCCCATGCCTTTTCTCTTTCAGACACTTCTTTCAAAATGGCAATTCCTCCTTGGTCACGGTCACCGGGATTTCCTCTGTCTTTTTCCGGTCAAGAAAGCGTACCGATTCCGCTACCACCTCTGTTACATAAATGCGTTTCTTTTCCTGATTATCATAATGCCTCGTCTGAATTCGCCCGGTTATCCCGATCAGCGTTCCTTTCCGGCAATATTGCGATGTATTTTCCGCTGATTTTTTCCATAAAGTGCACTGCACAAAGTCCGCATCGATTTCACCCTTCTGGTTGCGGTATTGGCGGTTTACTGCCAGCGTCACATTTGTCACCGGAATTCCTTCCTGTGTCCGTTTCAGCTCAGGATCCCTTGTCAGTCTTCCAACCAGGGTCACTTGATTAATCATAGGTCTTCATCTCCTCTCTTTGATAGCTTTATCATATCCGGAACTTCTCCACTGTGTAAAAAAACCAAAATGTGTTTTTTGCAGTGCTTTTTCAGCAAAAACATCCTAAAAATTCATTTTTCAGCCCCTTTTCCGCAAAAAACGGCCCCAAAAATCTAATTTTCAATATATAAAAAAAGAAAATTCGACAAACTGTCAAATTCGCTTTCAGTTTGGCCTGTGTTATAATTTTTTATAGACAACTTATTTTAGAGATGGAGGTAAGCCATGAAAACATTTAAACTTGTTTCTCTGCAATTGGTGGAAGAAAATGGCCTGATTGATATCGAACTGGATGATGGGTTGATTATCAATAAAGAAGACGAGAAGAGCACCTGGCTCCTGGAGGCATTTATTGATAAATCCTATCTTGAGTACTTCAAAAAGCGCGCTGATGACAAGGACGAGCTGACCATCCAAGTTGTTATTACGAAAAAAGAAAACGATCCAGCCGCATTCCAAACTAAAATTACCTCTATCAGTGAACTGGAAAACCATATCAGCATCCTTTTTGAAGGATCACTCAAAAGAACGAAAAATGATTATGCCGAATTGCTGCTTCAGGACCTGCTGGACAAAGGCTTAAATGGAGACAGTCTTCTGGACGAATTTAAGATTAAGATGCAAAGCAAGCCGCGCCTGGCTGCTGCAAAAAAGGAAAATAAAGAAACTCCCGCTCAATCATGACGGGAGTTTTTCTTAGAAAAGGACAGGTTCACCCCTGCCCTTGCCTTATTACTGATCTTTATTATCTTCATCCTGCATATCCAGGTTATCTTCTATTGCATCTTCACCCGGCTCGTTGTTGTCTTCCATCATGTCACCGTCATCATCTGTGTTGATGTCGTTATCATCAGTATTTTCATTAAGATCATTAGTCATGTCACCGTTCTCATCATTCACATCGCCATTATCCTCAGTGATTGTATCATCTTCCGGCGGCGGCTCCTGGTTATCTGTGGCACAGCCTGCTAGAAGCATGGCAGAAAGAACGGATCCTCCGATAAGTGTTAAAAGCTTTTTATTCATCGTAAAAGCTCCTTTCATAAGGTTTTATTGTTGACCTGCTGCATTGGTCTTCCTTTATATTTCCCAAAAACCGAAACAACTTGCATATTTTTTTACAGAAAAAATCCCGCACGCTTCGTACGGGATTTCTTTTATCATTACCTTTCAATTGCAAACATAATTTCAGCTTCCATCGCCACTTCGCCCTCTACAGTCGCAACAGCTTTTCCTTTTCCGATTCCTCTGCGGACGGAGAGCAGTTCGACTTCCATGATGAGTGTATCGCCCGGCCGCACCTGGCGTTTCCATCGGCATTTCTCCACACCTGCGAAAAAGGCAAGTTTTCCTTTATATTCATCCAGTGACAGCAGGGCAACAGCTCCTGTCTGCGCACAGGCTTCAAGCGTCAGGCATCCTGGAAATACATTGTAATTTGGGAAATGCCCATTGAACACTTCCTCGTTGGCACTTACATTCTTTTTACCGACGGCTCTTTTTCCAGGCTCAAGCTCTTCAATGGAATCCACAAACAGAAATGGGTATCGGTGAGGGATTATTTCTTTAATTTCTTCTACATTCAATTTCATATGTATCGCTCCCCTGCAGTATTTAGTACCAGATACTAATAATAGCTTATATTTATTTTACTAAAAAATTGCCCGGACGCAAAGCGCAAAGAAAAAAAGCGGAAACGCATTGATCACCCCAAGGGCCTAAAATCTCGAGCTGGATGCAATAAAAAAGAAGGGCATCATCGCCCTCCTCTTCATTTTCTATTCTTTTTCAACCAAATCCATAATATGCATCCAGGTGGACTTTGTAAAAATATCTTTTACTTCCCCGCCGCCGATGACTCCATATCCGACTGCGGCTCCGGCCGTAACGCTCAGGAAAATTAAAAGCACGACAATAATAATCCGAAGCCAGATCGGAATGAGGCGAATGCGAACCCGCCCTTTACGCGGTGATTCTTCTTTGCTGCGTTCTTTCTTCAGTTGTTCACGCGTCTTGACTGCTTCTTGATTACTGTTGTTTACTGACATTTTATTTCCCCTTTTACCTAACGTATTCCGTTGATCAGCCCCATCATTTGATCAGCCATGGAGACAGATCTTGACTGAAACTGATATGCCCGTTGCAGATTGATCAAATCTGTCATTTCCTTGGACATATCCACATTGGATTGTTCAAGGGAACCCTGGGCCATTCCTATCTGGCCGCGAAGGGCACCGTTCAGCTCTGTAAAGATTCCATCGCCGTCAACTCCATCAGAAAGGCCAAGAAGATTATCCCCTTTTTGCTCCAGGAATTGAGGCTTGTTTATCAAAACCACTCCAAGATTGAATTCCTGGATGGATCCATTGGCTGCTTCTGCCAAAAAGCTCCCTGTTTCGGTCACTTTAAAATTTTTAGCTTGTCCATTTATTATAATCGAATTATTATTTTCATCAAGAACAGGAAGTCCGTCACCTGTCACAAGCATGGTCTCATTCTCCGAAACCGGAGTTAAATAAAGGGTACCCGCTCTGGTAAAACGCACAGCTGCTCCGTCTTCGGTCTGTTCGAGCACACGGAAATACTGCCCTTCCTTTGTGAATGCAAGATCAAGCGGCCGTTCGGTTGCCTTTAAAGCACCCTGCTTCATGACGATTTGGGACTGCGCGAGCTTTGCCCCTACTCCTTGCCTGATGCCTGCAGGTGTTAGTCTTGCTGTCTCCGCATTCGGATTCCGCTGATTATTGAACTGCTGAAAAAGCAAATCGGTAAAATTGGCTTCTCTTCTTTTATAGCCCGCTGTATCAATGTTGGCCACATTATGACTGACAATTTCCATCTGCTTCTGCAGCTGGGCCAGAGTATTCGTTGCCGTGATCATGGTTCTATTCATTGTTTTTCCCCCTTAGCGGGTCTGCCGCTGGACATTATCCGATCCGTCCGATTTCATTTGCGGCTTTCTCCATACTGCGGTCATAAGCCTGAAGGACCTTTTGGTTTGCTTCAAAAGAGCGATAGGCGGTCATCATATCAGTCATCGTCCGGGAAGCATCTACATTGGAACGCTCCAAATAGCCCTGCTGCAGCTTGAATTGGACATTCGGTGCATTATA